>CAYPUP010000077.1:2969-8445 GCA_964413795.1 uncultured Ignavibacteriales bacterium | reverse complement strand
AAATCATTGTCATTTATACTGAACGGTTTTGATTCTCTTCCGAGAACAATAGCGTCAGTGGAATTTTTTCCCGGAAGAGGATAAACCAGCGTTGAGAGGGTAATAAAAGTGCGGCCATCCTCGGTCTTACCTTCCTGATTAATTATCAGGGGCTTGCGACGGTCAATAGCATCAACCAATGCTGTTTTATAACTTTCAGATAAATCAAAAAAAGACTCACTGCCGCCATAATATTGAAGAGATCCGTTAAACAAACCCATAAGGTGAGCTGATTTGCTTGATACCATCCCCACCAGACTTATACAAAACGATTCTATTACATTATGCACCATAAAAGAGTCGGTCGCTGACATAACCCTTGAAATTAATGCAGTGTGGTTTGATTCTATTTCTTCAATATTGTTAATCGATGTTGATAGTTCTCTTTCAAGTCTGGTGGCTTTTATTTTTTCCCCCAGCCATTCAGCTATCGGCTGCAGGTATCTAATTTCCTGGCGGCTGAAACACTGGCTCTCTTCGGCTAATAGAAGTACTCCCCCTATTTTATCTCTCCCCGATACCATCGGGAGTACCAGACATGAGCCAAAACGCGAGGACTGTTGCTTCCTGTCACGATCCAGAAAAGTAAACTCTCCGGATATCAGAGGTTCGCCGAGATCAATGCTCTGGCTGATTATATTTCTTTCAAGAGGATAATATTCCAAAAGTGCATTTTCCTCTTTAGTTAATCCTACCGAGGAGGTCAGCACAAATTGTCGTCGGGCACGATTGAGTAAAAAGACGGCTCCTGAGCTTTCCGGAATATGTGATGTTATTTCGTTTATTGAGATATTGAGCAATTCCATCAATTGATAAGAGCCTTTAGCATCTCTTTGAAGATTGTCAAGAATAGATAGCTTATGTTCTCTGGTATCAATTTCTTCTTTGCGAATTTGCCAGTAGTCAGCATAAAATGCCAAGCCGATAACTGATATTATCAAGCCAACAAGAAGAACAACAAACTGGGCAAAATCGATATAGCCATAAGCCTCTTCAATAAACCAATTTTGATAGGCTGCGGTCTTCTCGACTATCTGCCATGAAATGGCTGCAAAAATAATAATCCCACCGGATATAAAAGCAAACCGGCCGGGTAAATCTTTTTCAACAAATAATTGCAATCGCAATGACAGAAATATGATTATGAGAGCGACAACAACAGGTAATAATAATTCAGGCAGCATCCCAAACATCAGATCTTCTCCTCAATCACACCATGCAATGTGAAAGCATCTGCCGATGTAATCCGTAAAGGAACAACTTGGCCATCCTTAATATTATTGGCTTTAAACAGGACGGTTTTATTTCCTTCCGATCTGGCTCTCTGAGTATCTTCATTACGACGCGATTTCCCTTCAACGAGACAGAATCTTATCTGGCCAATTTCTCTTTGATTACGTTCAGTTGCAATTTTCTGCTGCAGGGCGATGAGCTTGTTCAGGCGACGGATTTTATCTTCTTCAGGAATATCATCATCATACCTTGAGGCTGTTGTTCCCGGCCTGACCGAATATCGGAACATAAAAGCGGAATCATATTTTACTTGCCCCACAACTTCAAGCGTCTGCTCGAAGTCTTCTTCATTTTCAGTCGGGAATCCAACGATCAAATCGGTTGTGATAGATAAATAGTCCAACTTATTGCGCAAAGATTCTACTATACTTAAATAATGCTCAACTTTGTAAGCTCTCCCCATTCTTTTTAAGATGCGATTGGAGCCGGATTGCAGCGGAAGATGAATATGAGGCATCATTCTTGGTTCATGGGCTATTACATCAATCAATTTTTCAGAAAGATCTTTTGGATGCGAAGTCATAAAACGAAGGCGGGGCACATTTGTCTTACTAAGTACTAATTTAAGCAGATCGGGAAAATCGAGTCCATCATAGTTATAACTATTTACATTTTGTCCCAGCAGAGTTATTTCGATTACACCTTCATTGACCAGACGATTTACATTCCTGACTATTTGATCGACTGCGTGGGCTCTTTCCTTGCCACGAACATAGGGAACAATGCAATAAGTACAATAATTATCACAACCTCTCGAAATAGTAACAAATCCTGAAAATGGCGTCTCTTTAATCGGCTCGATCAGATCCATGTCCTCATGGCCAAAGGCAGTCATTATCGGAGCTGTATTTTCGTTCCCTTCAAGTACATCAGGAAGTTCAAAAATGCGGTCGGTACCAAGAACATAATTTACATGCGGAGCAATCTTTGTAAGTTCATCCCCAAGTCGCTGGGCCATACAACCAACAACGGCAACTTTTACATGGGGTTTTCTTTTTACAAATTTTTTAATCTCTCCCAGACGACCTATTACCCGCTGTTCCGCCTTATCTCGTACAGAACAGGTATTAAATATGATAAGATCGGCCTTGGATTCATCATCAACCCTCTGGAATCCACGCGAGGTCATAGTAGAGACAAGCGTCGAGGAATCAGCCAGATTCATCTGACAACCATAGGTTGAAATGTGAAAAGTCTTAATTTTCTTCTTATCCAAAACAGGTAATCCTTGCCGTTATCAGGAATATTTTTCCGTATAATCTGATAAATGATACGATTTTGTTGATAAAATGCAATTAAAAAACATTTAATTTATATAACAAAAAAACGGCTTCCTAATGAGAAAGCCGCTCTTTGAGTTTATCTCATTTTAGTGGTCACTCGACACAACCCCAGACAGGAGCCAAACCACCTTTAAATAAGTAATTAACCATAAATATTAAATCATCAACAAAAATTTCACAGTCAGCGTTTACATCAGCAGCATTTGGTTTAACCGCCGGAGAGCCGCTTTTAAAGAGATAATTTACCATACCCACCAAATCAGCCACATTAACCTCTTTATTATCATCATAATCCCCCGGAAGAGGAGGATCAGGATTGTAAACTACATACATTTCATAATCCTGTTGATCCTGATAGCCATTGATATTGTCTATCGCCAGAACAGTAAAGGTAAACAGACCGGTGTCGGTAGTATTGCCTGATATAACTCCCGTATTATAAGTTACGGTAAAACCTGTAGGAAGGACTCCACTATGAAGTTGGTAAAATATATCTCCCGATCCCCCTTTAGCTTCAATTGTATCTGCATAATCCTCATACTGGAAGGCAGTATCAAGTTCATATTTTAAAGTGACAATATTCATGGTCCAGGCAACTTGAGTATGATAATCCATAAGCCAGTTTGATGGATCAAAACTAATTGATGCTACGTTCTGATTGAAATTAAATTTATC
This sequence comes from uncultured Ignavibacteriales bacterium, assembly GCA_964413795.1. Taxonomy (GTDB): domain Bacteria; phylum Zixibacteria; class MSB-5A5; order GN15; family FEB-12; genus DAOWMZ01. Next base: position 5,155 of record CAYPUP010000077.1, on the reverse strand, counting down.
CACTCCATCCTGTTCATCAATCCATATTACAGCCGTATCATTAGGGCCAACGCAGTATAAATCAATCGGCATGGTGAAAACCTGAGGGGCTGTTGTTTGGGTTTGTTTGACTGAGACATAGACATCATAACCGCTGGTATCTGACAATTCGGAATAAAATGACCAGTTGTAATTAGGGCGATAAGTACCATGAATCCATTCATCAAAGAACCAGTCCAATTCTTTCCCTGTCGCTGCTTCAAACACATTTTTGAAATCCTCGGTTGTCGCCGAGGCATGTTGAAATTCCGAACTATAATATGCTTCAACACCGGTTGAAAACAGCGATTCACCCAAAACTCCGCGAAGCATATGTACTACCCAGGCACCCTTATCATACACCCGGGAAGTAAAAATATCCCAGACACCGGAAGTATCCTGTACATATATAGTTCCCCCTGAAGTATAATCCATCCCGGCCATATAACTGTGGTAACTGGCCCAGCCCTGTGTCTCCAGGTAATAAACCGCTTCGGCATAACTGGCCCAGCCTTCATTTAGCCATATATCCTGCCATGACTCACAGGTAATCATATCTCCCCACCATTGATGACTGCATTCATGAATGACAACCGGCTCAGAAAATCCAAAAGTTCCATTCCCTTCCATAGAAGTCATCGTCTGGTGTTCCATGCCTCCACCCCAGGAAAAATTAGAATGGCCATACTTTTCTGTCGCAAAAGGATATTGGCCGAAATTGTTTGATAACACTGTCAAAACATTGGGGGTTACATTATATTTTGTAAGGGAATAACTGTATTGATCCGGGAATACAGCATGAACGAGAGGCATGGTATCATTACCGCCATTATAAACCCATTCATCATACCAAACGGCATAATTATTAATTGCCAGCGAAACAAGATAAGTAGTAATTGGATAATGAACGGTGTAGTAATATGTGTCAGTATTTCCGCCACTACTAATTACTGAATCTAAAGTCCCGTTTGAACCACAGTAAAGAGCCGTATCCACTTCAACGGTAATGCCCATCGAATCCGGCTTATCATCCATGCGGTCCTTGCAGGGCCACCAGGTCTTGGCAAAATAAGGTTCTGAAAGGGTCGTAATCAAAGGATATCCACCCCGGGAATTAAATTCAAAACCTTGAAATCCCCCTTCGGTCGGATGCCCGTGATAATAGAAAACAAATTCAAATTGCTCACCGGTATTATAGATATTATCTAAAGTAACGGTCACAACATTCCCTAAACGGGTATATGTAAGTATACCGGATAGTGCAACAATCGAGTCTATTGACATATTAGAGTACAAATCAATCTGAATTTCCCCAACAGCATCTTCTGCAGCCTGAGCGACAATGCTGTTTTTGCCATATATTATTTCAGTGGTATCATTTACTCTGATGTAAAGATTATAATAAAGAACATCATAATTTGTTTGAGTTACAATATCGGGGTTAGCTTGTGACATTATTTGCATTAATTGTTTTTCGGAATAAGCAGAAGATTTGGATTCCCAGAGTCTTTGATGAATCTCTGCAGCCGGCACTTTTTCCCAGTCAGGCTCATTATCAATTGATTCAGCCGACAGTAATTCAGGTAAAGTGAATAAAGCTAATAATGAAATAATAATTATCTTTTTTAATCTTTCTACTGTCACTTATTCCTCCTGTCATTCAATGATGATAAAGCATAATTTATCAAAAAGTAAAATTTACACATTGCGGTAATAAACCAAATTCAGGTTAGTACCTTGGCCCCCCGAACCCTTTATAATATATGACATATTGAGGATTTGAGTAGTCTTTTTTTCAGGTTAATTACACTTTTAATCAAATTTCAATCAAAAACATCAATCAGTTTATATATTCTCTCGTCTTTCAGCACAAAAAAGCGCCGTTAAATTCATAACGGCGCTTATATTATTATGCTTTATATCAACTTATAAATTAATATGGGTTACCGCACGGAATTGGCCCGCCTTTAAGCATATAATCAACGAAATATGTCAGATCCGCAATATTTATTGTTAAATCGCAATTAAGATCTCCGACATAATATTCTGGTTGAGGTGGGGGACCACCTTTTAACAAATAATTCACCATTCCAACAAGATCAGCGATATTTATTATGCCATTATAATCAAAATCCCCATGTAATTTCCAAACTCGAAATAACACATTT
>CAYPUP010000077.1:0-2959 GCA_964413795.1 uncultured Ignavibacteriales bacterium | reverse complement strand
TTACCTGAGCCGGACTATTAATTGCTTCTGGCGAGGTAACCTGGAATACATCAGGATACTCCCCAAAATAAAATCCATCAGAATTAATACCCAAAGTTACTTTCGAATCAACAAAATCATTTGTGTCCTCAGGAAACATCCAGGGCACTTCTTCAGCAATAAACCATTCATAACAACCCCCATGGACATTATCAATTACAAGTGAAAGCGGTTTTGATTCGCCTGTATTTTCCTGTGCAGTAAAAACATAATTATACTTTCCAAGTACAATTTCCGGAGGCTCTATACCTGCTATTACTTTGTATTCAACGATTACAGTATCCCATTGGACTACCGAAGTCTGAGCATAAATAAGAATAGTATCATACCAAACGCCAACCGGATAATCCAGATCGAGTGAGATAACATTTATCACTGAAGGGGCACTTGTAGAAAAATAATCCACGTTTACCAGGTCAGATTCCCATAAAAGTGTAAATGGCATTGGATCATCCCCTCCAATATTATCAATTGTAAACTGGAAGGACGGGTCAGGGACCTTATATCCGTTGGTACATTCATAAACAGTAATTTTGGCAGTATCAGCTGTTACATACATTTGAGCGGGATTATCTACTAAATGAAAATGGAAAACCACCGGGAAAGGAGAGTTGATCGCTTCGTTTGAATGAACCCATAAGGTATCAAAATAATCATCACCCGCCGAACCACTGGTTAGTTTGAAAGTTACCTCTACTTCCTGTGGTGCAGTTCCTGAAATGGGAGTATATGTAAATAACCTTACAGATGATTCTGTGAGCGTATAATTTAGTGTCCCCGCTCCACCGTTGCGGATTAATATGGTTCTGGGAGCAACAGCCAGTTTTGCCGTTGGTACCGGAACAAAGTTGAAAGCAGAATCCACTTCAATTATAGGCAGATCAGATCCCACCGAAAGAGTTACAGGAATCTTGACAGGGTTATTTGTAGCAGTCGGATCAGTAATGACCACAGTATCTTTGTAATCATCGTAAGCCAGCCCAGTGATATCAACTGAAAGAGTAACTACTCCGGAATTAGTTCCAGAAGTTGGAGATAAAGATAACCAGCTCTCAGAATTGGTTACTGTCCAGTTTAATACCTGTCCGCCAATATTTGAAATATTGAGAAACTTATCAGCCGGATTCGCTTCGCCGGCAACAGCATTAAAATAGAAGGCTGAAGGATCGTATCCGATTATCGGAGGTGGGGGGGCAACCTGCAAAACAATAAATACATATAATGGAGAATTTGTAGCTTCTGTTGATTGTACCCTGATAGAATCCAGGTATGATCCTTGTGCCAAGCTTGAAGTACTTGGTATTACATTTATCGCTTGAGTAGTAACTCCTCCGGTCGGACTTACTGCAATCCATGAAATAGTTTCAAATAAATTAAAACTGATCGGCTGAGCATCTGAACTGATGGTGAAAGACTGTGTTGTAGGGCTGGCTTGTCCCTCAACAGCATTAAAATAAAGAGTATCAACAGAAGTAACTAAATTAGCTAATTGTACACAAGCAGTATCCCGATACAATACTCGCCCGGTAAAATATGGATTATAGGTATCGGCGGTTAAAGTTGTAAATTGATACGTAGACCCAGAACTATAAGAGAGTGAATCCAGAGCAATAGAATCGCAAATATCCCAAGATGAGGCTGTAAAGAAATAAGATGCCCAGAGAACCCTGTTGGGCTGGGGTGCATATCCTGCTCCGAAAGTAAGGCCTCCATGTAAAAATCTCAAATGGGCATTTGTTGTAGTAATGCTATTATCTTCAAAAAGAAAAGGACCAACATCGTAAGCAGCATCTATTTCTGTTCCTGAGAAAGCGCTATCCATTTGTATATTGGGATTGTCCCAAACAAATCCCATGGAGTGCCCAAGAATCTGATTGGAATCATCAAATAAATATAAATCCATCTGAAGACTGTATTTTCCGGTCGTATGGTCAGGCACGACACTAAACACTACATCAACCGTATCTGCAGCCCCCAGATCATCTTCATCCTGTACAAACTGAGCCATCGTGGGTGCTGCTAACAGAATAATAATTGATACCAATAATACAAAATTTTTCACATTCATCTCCTGCCTCCGTGCATTGAAATTAACTTGAATATTATTTTTTTATTTTTTGATCGCATAGTTAATAAGTAAGTATAAACTCAATTAAGATAAAATACCTCATGATGTTTTAAGCAGCATAAGGACATACTTAAACAATAATAAATACGAATTTTCGGAGTCTTTGCTCTTGCAGTTCTATATAATTTGTATTTTAGTAAATACATAATACCGTATACCGTCAAAATTCTTTTCCCTGCATCAAGATAACCATTTAAAAGTTCACAAATAAACTTTGACCGTTAGACCACTTACCCTTAAATGCAATATATGCATTTCACCCGCTTGAAGTCAAGCTAATTTGATTGCCTGGAGATGGTAATTATTTCCTCTTTAATTTCGCATTCTTTGAAGTCGTTGATTTTCTTTTTGTTGTCCTTTTATTCCTCTTTTTCACTTTTTCAATCTCTTCTGCGAATATTTTTTCAAGCGTGTACGATGAGGGAGTAAAATCAAGCAGACAAACTTCAAATAGCTCATCTACTCGTTCAATAAATGTAAATTTTGTTTTTCTGATGATTTCCCTTGGCAGGTCCCTGGTGTCTTTCATATTTTCTTTAGGAAGAGCAACATGATGAATTCCTGCCCTATAAGCAGCTGATATTTTTTCCTTGATACCACCAACCTGAAGAACCCTTCCTCGTAAAGTAACCTCACCGGTGACAGCGATGTCGTTTCGTATCGGGCGTTCAGCCATTACAGAGGCAATAACCAGACAAACAGTAATTCCGGCTGAGGGGCCGTCTTTGGGGATTGCTCCTGATGGAAAGTGAATATGAATATCAAAACTATTAAAATCGTTGGCGTCAATGC
>CAYPUP010000076.1:855-8450 GCA_964413795.1 uncultured Ignavibacteriales bacterium | reverse complement strand
CAAGAGAGCGTTATAAAACGGGCAGTACCCGTATGTTCATAGTGTTTCAGATGTGGCATAGATTATAAATATAATCGATTTATTTATAATTGTAAAGATGAACAGTAAACCCACTGCAAGCAGTGGGCTACCCGGTTTGATTAAATTAAAAAAACAGCCGGAATAAAACCGGCTGTTTTTATTTTAATATAGGTTAATGCTGATATTATTAATGGTTAACATGCTCTTCGGAGTGTTCGCTGCCGTTATTTTCTTCGGAATCCTTCTTGGGATTGAAAATAAAAGTCAGTTCATCCTTCGCCGCACCAATAATCAATTCACAATCACCGGCATACTGGCCTCGGAGAATTTCTTCAGAAAGAGGATCATCGAGATATTTACGCAAAGCTCTTGCCAGCGGACGAGCGCCATATTCCGGTTCAAAGCCCTTATCGGTTAAAAATTCCTTGGCCTCATCAGTCAGGGTGAAGCTGATGCCCCGTTCCGCTAACTGCTCGGCAGTATCATTGACCATGATCCCAATAATCTCTTTGATGTGCTCTCTTTCCAGTGAGTGGAAAATAATAATTTCATCGAGACGATTGATAAGTTCGGGATTAAAGGTTTTGCGAAGTTCTTCTTTGATCTTCTTGGACATACCATCATGTGAAAGATCAGCTGCTTTGGCATCAAAACCAACCGTTTTATCATCGCGTAATTGTCTTGTTCCAAGATTGGAAGTCATTATGATAACAGTATTTTTAAAATCGACCCTGCGTCCGAACGAATCGGTCAACTGGCCGTCATCAAGCAGCTGCAGTAGAATATTAAAAACATCCGGATGAGCTTTTTCAATTTCATCAAGAAGTACTACCGAATAAGGTTTGCGGCGTACTTTTTCCGTTAACTGTCCCCCCTCTTCATAGCCGACATAACCTGGAGGAGCGCCAATCAAACGTGATACGGCAAACTTCTCCATGTATTCTGACATGTCGATACGAATAAGAGAGTCGGCATCCTCAAACAAAAATTCCGCTAATCTGCGAGCCAATTCGGTTTTACCAACTCCGGTAGGACCAAGGAAGATAAATGCTCCTATAGGACGACGGGCGTCTCCCAGACCTGCTCTGGCTCGGCGAATGGCCTTTGATATTGATGTAATGGCATCACTCTGGCCGACAATGGTCTTCTTAATTTCATCTTCCATTCTCAAAAGACGCTTGGATTCGTTTTCTTCCAGACGGAACAAGGGGATACCGGTCATTTTAGCCAGCACGGCAGCAACATCATCACCGGTCAATGTAATTTTATCCTTAACCCGTGCTTCTTCCCATTTCTTCTGGAGGTTGGTAAGTTCTTCTTTTTTGGCTTTAATATCATCACGAAGCTGAGCGGCTGTTTCAAAAGCCTGATTTTTGACCGCCTTTTCTTTCTTCTCATGCAGTTCGGCAACTTCGTTTTCTATCTCGGTAAATTCTTCGGGACGGGTATAAGTAGATAAATGCGCCCGTGAGCCGGCTTCATCGATCAAATCGATAGCTTTATCCGGCTGGAATCTTCCGGAGATATATCTATTAGACATTTTGACAGCGGCTTCAATAGCACCGTCAGAGATTAAAAGCTGATGATGTTCTTCATATCTCGGTCTTAATCCCTTTAGAATTTTAATAGTATCCTCTTCCGAAGGGGGATCAACCAATACCGTCTGGAAACGGCGGTCAAGAGCACCATCTTTCTCGATAAACTTGCGGTATTCATTCATAGTGGTAGCTCCGATACAACGGAGTTCACCCCGAGCCAATGAAGGTTTGAATATATTGGAAGCATCCAGAGATCCCTCGGCTCCACCGGCTCCAACTATTGTATGAATCTCATCGATAAAGATGATCACATCGGTAGCATTTATAATTTCGTTCAGAACCGCTTTAAGGCGTTCTTCAAACTGTCCCCGGTATTTTGTCCCGGCAACAAGAGAAGCCATATCAAGCGTAACGACTCTTTTGTTTTCAAGCGTTTGGGGGACTCTGTTTTCTACAATACGCTGAGCCAGACCTTCAGCAATAGCTGTCTTTCCGACGCCCGGTTCGCCAATTAGAACCGGATTGTTTTTCTTGCGACGGGAAAGGACCTGGGCGACTCTTTCGATTTCATCCGCTCTGCCTATAATCGGATCCAGTTTTCCTTTTCTGGCCAGTTCGGTCAGATCGCGGCCAAAATGATCCAGAGCGGGAGTTTTGGATTTTTTGCGTTTTTTCTTAAATGAAGAGGGATGTCCGCTCTTAATATTTTTAAGCTCTTCATAAGCCTCTTTATAATCGATTTCATAGGTTGATAGAACCTGTGCTGCCACTCCTTCGTCATCCTTGAGCAGAGCCAGAAGGATATGTTCGGTATCAATATCCTTGGATTTAAGAGCTCTGGCTTCCTGACCGGAGACTTCAAGCGTCTTTTTGGCGCGGGCTGTCAGAGGGAGCTGCCCCATGGTCATGGTTCCCCCGGCCGGCTGGACAACTTCTTCAATAGAGGTCTTTAGATCAGCCAGTTCAAGGCCAAGATTGGAAATAACTTCAATCGCACGCCCATCACCCAGTCTGATCAAACCTAAAAGCAGATGCTCGGTTCCGATGTAATCATGTCGCAGGCGAGCAGCCTCATCTCGTGCATATTCAATTGCTTTGCGCGCACGCTCCGTAAACATCTCATTCATCGTGAGCCATCCTTCCCTAAATATCTAATTTCAAACCCGTGTGTCATTATCGCAAACATAATTATATCCTCAGTTGCTTCTTAATTTTTCACGAACCATCTGCGCTCTCACGAAATCCCGACGGTTGGAATCCATTTCCGAGCCATAATATTTCTGCAAATGCGCCGGTTGTGATAAAAGTAAAATTTCATTTATCAAAGTTATATCGAGAAAATCTATTATCTTCATGGCATGGCCCAGCCTGACAGCGGAAAGCAAATTCATAACTTCATCCGAAGTCAAGACACGGGCATTTTTTAAAATGCCATAAGCCCGCCATATTTTATCTTCGATCATATCGGCCGCTTCATCAATCAGACGCTGACGAGCTAAAGCCTCTTTTTCAATTATTTCCCGGGCAATACTATTAATCTGCCCCATGATCTCTTCCTCGGATATACCGAGTGTATTCTGGTTGGATACCTGGAAGAGGTTACCGAGGACATCAGTACCTTCACCGTAAAAGCCGCGAACAATCAAGCCACTGCGGGTAATATATTTTATAACGTTATCAATTTCTTTGGTCAAAACAAGGCCGGGTAAATGAATTAATACTGAAGCTCTCATCCCGGTTCCGGCATTAGTCGGACAGGCAGTCAAATATCCAAAATCCGGATCGTAGTCATATTCGAGATAACGGCCGACTTCGGCATCATAAGCAACAGCTATATCAAAGGCTCCTTCAGGATCCAAACCGGCCGACAGAGCCTGAATTCTTAAATGGTCCTCTTCGTTTACCATAATGGAAACTTTTTCATCGGGACCTAAAAATAATGATTTTGATAATTCGCCATTTAAAAACAACGGTGAGATCAAATGTCTTTCGATCAGAAAATCCCGATCCCAATTGGAAATATCTCCGGCATTATAATATTGGCCCAAGCTAAGCATTTTTGATCTGGCAACAGTCGAATCAAAATATCCGACAATTCGTTTTTTAGTATCCAGATCCGCAGCAGGAGGGTACTTGCATCCGGCAACATTGCGAGCCAGACGAACTCTTGTCGAAAGGACTACCAGAGCATCCTTTCCTTTTCCGGAAAGCCAGGCTGCTGGTGATTTTGCCATTTCTTCAAACATTGTATCCAACCTTCACCCCTGACTATTTACTCTCAAGAGAGAAATTCTCTCTAATTGTTTTCAGCTTATCTCTTATTTCAGCTGCTCTTTCAAAATCTTCCGATTCGATTGCTTTTGTCAGTTCCTCTTCCAAACGTTCTTCCTCTTTGACTGGTAGTACATCGGAATTATCCAAATTTCCCTTATTAACAATTGGCCCCCGGCCTCGATGGAGAGAATTGCCGTGTATTTTTCTCATAATCGGTTCCAGCCTGGGTCGGAATGCTTTATAACATGAGCCGCATCCAAACCGGCCCTGCCGGGTAAATTCATTAAACTCCAATCCACAGTTATCACAAACTAATCGGGGACCGTCATCTTCCTGACGTAATCCGAGTTTGGGGCTGGCAGAGGCAATACCTGTAAGAATTTCGGCTAATGGGAAAGGAACATTGTCCAGGGGGGAATGAAATCCTCTGGCTAATGCACATTGCTGGCATAAATTCAGAGTTGTCTTTTCATTATTAATTATTTGAGTCAAATGAACCATTGCTTCCCGCTTTTGGCAATCCTGACATTTCATTTCATCACCACCTGATTTTCCTATTCACTTAATTTTCCGCCAACTATTTTCAACTGGCGATTACACCCCTGAGCCAATTCTTTATTATGAGTCGCTATCAAAAAAGTCGTATTAAAGTCCCGGTTGAGTTTGAAGAGGAGATCATGGAGCTTACGACCAGTATCGGTATCCAGATTACCGGATGGTTCATCAGCCAAAACAATCTGAGGATCATTAGCTAAGGCTCTGGCTACAGCAACTCTCTGTTGTTCTCCGCCTGACAGTTGAGTCGGGCGATGTGTTTTCCTACCAGTTAAACCGACAAGATCCAGCAGTAGTTCCCCTTTCTTCGCTGCTTCACTATGTTTCTTACCCCCAATTAACAGCGGAATCATGACATTTTCAAGGGCATTAAAGTCTTCAAGGAGATAATGCGACTGAAAAACAAAGCCCACGTTTCTGTTGCGAAAAAGAGAAAGTTCCTCTTCCGATTTATTATTCAGCAAGTCATTATTAATTCTAATTTCTCCTTTGGTCGGTTTATCCAAACCGCCTAATAAGTGCAAAAGAGTCGATTTCCCAACCCCCGAAGCCCCGGTAACAGCCAGCATTTCCCCTTTTGGTACTGTAATAGAAATACCACTCAGAACATTTACCGTAGTATCCGATATCTTAAAAACCCGGTATAAATCAGTCGCTTCAAGGATGCTGTTATTTTCCATATTCCAATTCTCTGCCTGCAGTTCTAATTAACATACAGGTATATTGTTATTTTCGCCATATTCCTGTAAACGTTTAGTATTTATTATAATTACAGTCATTTTACTTCCTTAAAACCTCAATTACCGAAACTCTGGAAGCCTGATAAGCTGGATACAATGATGCCACAAAACAGATTATAAATGTTATTCCACCGGCAAAGAGAAAATCAAGTAAATGCGTTTCTATGGGTAAATAACTTATAAAATAGATATCAGACGGCAGATTAATAAGCTTGTAATGATTCTGTAAATAGGCACTGAATAAGGCCAAACCCCAACCCAGGATAACTCCGTAAGAGGCTATACTTAAACCCTTTGAGACAAAGATTCTAATTATTGAAAAAGAGGTGGAACCCATCGTTTTCAGAATCCCAATCTCGCTTCTTTTTTCCATAGTCAACAATACCAAGGTGGATATTATTGAAAAAGCAGCCACCAAAACGATCAAAATAAAGCCTAAAAACAGGACTTTTTTCTCGATCTCAATCCATTCAAACAGATTCCGGTGCAATTCATACCAGGGGACAACATCATATTTGAATTCAAGTGCCGAATCTATCGCTGCTGTTATTTCCGGAGTATATTTAACATCTTTTAATTTCAAATGGATAGTCGTGACAACATCGCCGGTACGGAAAAGTCTCTGAGCTGATTCCAATGAAACATAAGCCATCTGAGCATCAAAATCATACATCCCGGTCTCCAGAATTCCGGTAATATAGAACTTAGCCACTCTTGGGCGGCTATTACGCTGAAGGTCTTCACCCTTAAGGGAATACAGAAATACCGAAGATCCCAGAAATACCCCCAGTCGATCAGCCAAACTGGTGCCAATAATCATCCCGGGAATAGTATCACCATCTTCAATTATTGGTTCAAAAGAACAATCCCCGACAGTGACATTTTCAATAATCTGAGACGTCCTCTTTTCCTGATCAATATTAATCCCTCTTATAATTATGCCATCGCCGTTTGAGGCTGAAGATATCGCCACTTTGTAATAGATAAATGCCGATGCAGCTTCAATCCCATCGACTGATTCTATCGTATTAACTAATTTTCTATAATCTGAAATATATTCATTATTAAATGGAAATATCGTAATATGAGCAGTAGTCCCCAATAATCGGGATCGTATTTCGGACTCAAAGCCATTGTGGAGCGACATAACAAAACAGACCACCGCCACTCCGAGCATTACACCTACAATTGTAATCCAGGTTGAGACTGAGACAAAAAACTGTCCCGACCGCATATAGCGGCGCGATATAAATGATTCGTATCCCATACTTACTCATTATACCATAACTCATAGGCATGTAACAACTTTTTTATTTTATTTAAAATACGCCGTAAACAGGGACTACGACTTTATTATTTTTTGATTCATAGCCCCTTTTGAACATCCTTACTCAATTTCTGCCGATAAGTAACCGATAACATTTTAACACATTGATTACCGGTACTAATAATCGATTTGAACAGTAATTGGAAAAGCAACATGCCTGACACAGTAAAAAAGATAAGTGATTCCTTAGAAATAATAGTTTTGACCGATATTATCCCCCTGATCTATCTTCAAAAACTTCAGGAGAAATTTACCGAAGCAACAAATGTCGCCTCGATTATTATTGACCTGCAGGGCAACCCAATTACAAAACCAAGTAATTTCAGCAAAATTTGTACTCTGATCCTTAACACCGAACTTGGCAAACATCAATGTGATGCCTCTGATGATGAAAGAAAGAAATTATCCAACAATAATGATCAGCCCATCTATTTAAAGTGCCATCCCTGTGGTTTTGCCGACGCCAGCATTCCGGTTTTTATTAACGGACAAAGAGTCGCCGACTGGCTGATCGGCCAGGTAAATTTAAATGATGCTGACAGAAATGAAATTATCGACTATGCGACAATTATTGGTATAGATATCTCGGAAACGCTGATAGCATTTGAAAAAATGCCCAAAATGTCTTCTTTGAAATTTGAAGAGGCAGTCAAATTATTATTTAGATTATCATCCGACATTATGGATATGAGCTACCGGGAATTTCAATCAGACAGTTCAGATAAAGAAGCTTTTTATAATGCTATTCAAAATAGATTTGAACACGCGCTAAATGAATTTAAATATTCTCCTGAAAAATAAGTAAATTTATTATTTCCCACCAAATTAAATAACATAATTCCAGTTCTTCAATAATAAGTTATGTATTTGCATCTATGATATCATATAATCAATTACTACTTAATAGATTATGTGTGATTGTTATTACCCCTTCCATCTGACCTCAATGATTTACGATTTGCGGGCGGGAGAATATTCAATTGTTCTTGTCCGTATCGAGGGTGATACAGTCGGAACGACAGTTGTTACTATCGAGGAAAGCTGGTATGTCGTGGAACTTTATCAGCAGGCATTTTATTTTTCAGGGATGGAACTTGTTGATCGCAGAAATCTTAATTTGTATTAAAAACAACTGATTTA
>CAYPUP010000076.1:0-845 GCA_964413795.1 uncultured Ignavibacteriales bacterium | reverse complement strand
TGTTACTATCGAGGAAAGCTGGATAGTTGTTCATTATGAGAATAGCAATTGTCAGAAAGAAGAATCAGAAAAACTAGCTGATGTCGATTATGAATACAGTGGTGATACCCTGTCTATGATCCACTGGAATGCCTATTTAAATTGTGCCGCTGAAATTATTGTCAACTTTGAAGTGTCCGGAGATACTTTGAGATTCATTGAGCGTAATATAAATTATGGAGTCCCTGTCCCCTGTGAATGCTATTTTGACATCAGAGCCGCAGCTGTTGGGATAATTCCTGGAAATTATGTCGTGGAACTTTATCAACAGGCATATTATTTTTCAGATACGGAACTTGTTGATCGCAGAAATCTTAATTTGTATTAAAAACAACTGATTTAACTGATTTGAAGAATGCTAACTTAATAGATTATTTTTCTATAATCCAATGATTTTGTTAATTGAGGACTAAATTAATCTATAATATTAAAGCATGCTCCCCAATAATGGATTAGTACAGGTTTACGATATTGTCGGGTTGGTTAACTATCTCTTTAAAGGTGGCCCAATCGCTCCTCCTTGTTGATCAAAAGTAATATTTTATTAATAACAGCTATTTCAAATTTGGAGTGGCTGTTTTTTTTAGAAGTGTAATTTTTATTATAATAAAATAACGACAAAATCTATCCACTTGGCTAACAACAACATAGCAATACTCTCCAAGAGTGTTTTTGTGCTAAGGGGTTACGACTTTCAGTTGACATATCTATAAACTTGATTATATTCCCACTTGTGAAAAAAATAACAAAGGGGGGCATGTTAATTAACATGTCCCACTTATGTTGAAATAGTTAAATAAATACTA
>CAYPUP010000075.1:4856-8539 GCA_964413795.1 uncultured Ignavibacteriales bacterium | reverse complement strand
TAAATAAAAAACCTGTGCTCAATCCCGCCCTTCCTGCCGGGAATAATATATTAATTTGGTTGGCAGACGCCATCATCTGCTGACATCTCTTAACATTATTTACATGCTGGTACTGGCGGACCGCCTTTGAATATAGCATTGATGAAATATGTTAAATCAGCTACATTAATCATGTTATCAATAACAACATCAGCTTCATCTTCACAGGGTGGAGATGGCCCACCCCTCCGTGCCAATATAGGTGAGACAATAAGTTGAACCATTAAAGAGGGCGGTATGGAGGCATCAAAATGTTGTCAGAGTATTCAGTTTCAGAGTCAGATCAGGGACTATCAACAGGCGGAGTTCGGTTATCAGCCGATCATTCGTCAGACCCGGAAGTAGTGCCTGTTGCAAAGCGTCGTCGCTATTCGACCGACTACAAGCTACGGATGCATTCACTCATGCACAAGGTGAAATAGCCCAGCTAATACCATTTTTAAATGATTCGATACACTTATTGGGAAAAGATTTTCAAATCACCAGAGTACTACAGCATTTCAGTACTCTTTTCGGTGCCATAGTAATAGTCTTGTTTTTAACCAAAGGGGAGATGCTTCTAACGCCGAAAAAGGATTTTACGAGAAGATCAATAAGAGACAAAATCATTTTCTGGTGCTATAGCGCAATTTTCACAGGTCTGTTCGTAATTTTTGTTTTTTGGTTCTATAGCACACTATATCCTGATCTGCCAATTCCGTTCTGGAAAACGATTGGGCTGGCAAGCTGGGCGGGATTATTTTGGGCTGTTGTCTTTTGTAGTCTGTTTAAAGAATATTCAAAAAAGCAAAAATAAAAGCGGAGCCATGATGACTCCGCTTTGAATTTAATCAAAAGTTTCTATGGCTCAAAACAGACATCCGGCAGTTCTCCACTTTTGAAGAGATAATTAACCATATGTGTTAGATCCGAAACGAGGGGTATGGTATTTTCCGTGTAGGGATTTATCAGTGTTTCACCGATACAAGGAGGTTCAGGGCCGCCCTTGAAGAGATAATTTACTAAATATGTTAAATCATCAACAAGTGCATTATCGAAACGATCATAGTTAACATTACCGGTTAAACCCCGACAACAGATCCACTGAGGATCATAGCAGGTACATTCGACAAAAGGACCACCTGCTTCGAGTAGATTGACATCCTCCCAGTTGAGAATACAATTGCCGTCCACATCACCATTCCAGGGAGCTGTAAGAGGTGGTTCCCCATATACTATAAATTGGGTTAATAAAACCAACTCACCGATATTATAAAGTCCATCACCATCAACATCACCTGGTGTGATAGGTGCACATTCCGGTAAAATGGTAATAGTACCATTATGAATTTTTACAATATTTGTATCAAGGTAAGGGACAAGCTGTGATGAATCAACCCAGATCGAATCATATGGCGGTCCAAAGACCCTTTGCCAGTTAAGACATTCCTCCCCTACCCAATTAGTGCATATATAAAAGGCTGTATCAAAAACAGTGTCATAAGATATTCCGATCAGATTGCCATTTGGATCAGAAAAGCCAAAATGATCCAATGATTCTATAATTTGGACTTGTACGTCATAAGGTAAATCGGGTGTCGGATTTTGCAGGATATCAAAGGGAAGCCTAAAAAGTGTCCCATTTTCCTGAGGGGTAGTACCGAAATTGTAAATAGGATTTGCAAAATCGTTTGCCAGAGCGAGAACTTTCAGATCGTAAAACTGCCCGCCCAGAGAATTGGTTAAAATTAACTGCCAGTCAGAAAGCAAAGTACCAACCGTGTCAATTTCATTCCTGAATTGAATGACATCCGGCTGGTTAAGCATTAGCCAAAGTTCAAATCCGGCGACAGTATCGACCAGGTTTGACATTGAAATGGTAAGCACACCTTCACCTGCGTTGGTGTTAATGGAAACATTATGCGCATTGATAATCAGTTCAGGATCCTGCCCAAAGATTGATCCTGTTAAAAAGATGAGAACTACCAATAATACTACTGAAGTTACCTTGAATAGCATTAAGAAACGGATAGTAAGAGTCATGCATACTCTCCTTGTTTTAGATTTAAACTAAAAAACCAGTTCCTTAGCCAATGGCGATAACTTACCAAGTTTGGATATGAACTAAATTTTGAACTATCATAACTAATTTATATATTATAATGAATTTTGTCAAGTTTAATCCAGATATGATCTTATATATAAGAGATTATTCGATCCAGTTAAGATTCTCCGTACCCAGATTTGACATAAAATGGTAATGAAGATGGTCAATCTCCTGACAATAACCATTATTTATAATAATTCTGAAATGATTTGAAATCCCCAATTTCTCAGCCACCATTTTAACTTTTCCATTTAACATGTGCAGAATTTCAGGCGGTGTTTCATAGAAATTCCTGGTTACGACTTTGGGAATAATTAAAAGATGAACCGGGGATTTGGGCCGATGATCGGCAATTATGATAACTTCGTCGTCCTCATGGAAGATTTTAGCCGGAATTTCTCTTTTTATTATCCTTACAAATATTGAATCCATAACGAATTATATTGGTTTTTGGGTTAAAATACAGTACTAAATTCATTTAAATTGATTTACGAAGCTCTTGCCAATTAGGGTTTGTTTTCGTAATATAAAGTGGTGAGTTTTGTAGAATAATGATTTTATAAATAGAGGAGATTGACTTTTATGTCCGGTCATTCAAAATGGGCGACAATAAAGCGCAAAAAAGGTAAACTTGATGCCGAGCGTGGCAAACTATTTACCCAGCATATTAAAGAGATAACCATAGCTGCTCGTGAAGGCGGTGGTGATCCAGAAGGCAATCCCCGACTTCGCACAGCAATCGCCGCAGCTAAGGGATCAAATATGCCCAATGATAACATAAAAAGGGCAATTCTTAAAGGGACCGGAAATCTGCCGGGGGTGATATATGAGTCAATTGTTTATGAGGGCTACGGTCCCGGTGGTGTGGCTCTATACATGGAAGTTATGACAGACAACAAGAACAGGACTGTTTCAGAAATCCGTCATTATCTCACCAAATACGGTGGAAATCTGGGATCCAATGGATGTGTTGCCTGGAAATTCCATAAAAAAGGGATTATCACTGTCGAACTGGATGCGGCTGGAGAAGATACTCTAATGGAAGTAGCAATGGAAAACGGCGCCGAGGATATGACCTCTGATTCAGGTTCATACGAGATTATCACTCCTGCGGATGAAATCGATAACGTACGTCAGGCTCTCGAAACCAAAGGTATTCCATTGGTCAGCGCTATTGTAACCATGCAGCCGGAAAGTACTTTGAAGATTGAAAAAGAAAGCGAAGCAGCATCATTGTTGAAACTCTACGAACTTCTCGAAGAACACGAAGATATCCAGAAAGTCTATTCCGATTTCGACATCGATGAATCACTATTGGAGAAGCTGGCTTAAAGAACTGATTTATAAAACACACAATGTGAAAAGGCAGGATCAATTGATCCTGCCTTTTTTAATGAGTTGGAATACGGGATTCAATCATATCCAATATTTTTAATCTTTCTTAGTCAAACTCATATTATTTTTAACCGGAATTGTAAACCGTGACTTATTGGCGTCATTGACTTCAATTGTTATTGATTTCTCAAACGAAAGAGACTTAGCGTCATCATTCAATTTT
>CAYPUP010000075.1:0-4846 GCA_964413795.1 uncultured Ignavibacteriales bacterium | reverse complement strand
CAATATCAAAATTCCAAACAAAAATTTGGAGATACTAAAAAAGAATTTTTCACATTGTTTTGATAAAGATGGAAATTTTGATTTTGAAAAGTTTAAACAAGAGCTTTCTAAAAATGAAGAGATTGATTTTTCAAATGAAAGAGACTTCGCATCATCATTCAATTTTATCGATACCTGAGCCGTTTTGCCGGTTTTGATTTTATCCGGTAGTTTTATCTCAAAAATATTATCGGGTTGATCTATCAGAACAATATCAAGGTCCTGCTCGGTTACATTAGTAAGGGTGACAACGAAGTTATCATTTTTTTGAGCACCGGCCTGAGTGAAGTTTACCACAAAAGGATTGATCACCAGGGGATAGGTCGAATCAGGATTAACTATAACATTGGCTTTGAACATGAGTGATTTATCGCCTGATCCTTCGTTGGTTTGTATTTTGGGTTGTTTGGATACCAGGCTCTTATACTGTTTGGTGCTGAAAATTATTTCCAGCCGGGTACTGTCACCAGGGGTGATCAGTTTTTTCTCCAGAGGTGCCTGGGTGCATCCGCAGCCGGGGATAACTTTTAAAATTTTAAGATCATCATCGCCAACTGATTTAATCCAAAAGGTATGTGAGATTTTTGAATTCTGAGGTACAAAACCAAAATCAAAACTTGACTCTGAGAGTATCATCTGCGGCGCTGCAAGTATCGAACCGCAGGTTAGTAAGAGGATAACCAATAGAACCCCTAAAGCGGATAGTTTCATTTTACTACTCCTTTAAATTGATTATTGTGATTAAAATTATAGCGCTATTATAAAATTATATTACATCTCAAAATATTTTATCATCAACCTGATCAAGCAAACTCCTTGTTGTATTGGCATGGATCGTTATAACATGTGATGACAGGTCATAGTCATTAATTTCAGTAAAAGCTGAGATTACCTTTTTAACTTCATCTTGGGATTTCAAAAATTGAACGGTAATATTACAGGTGGTATCGCATCCCAGGAAATCAATATCCGCCTCCTCAAGTCCAAGATTAAATAGAATATCACAAACAGTAGTATGTTCCTCAACCAGATCTCGGTCGATTCCTCTGAAAAGAATCTCATAGCCAACCACTTGTTCATACTTGAAGGGTATAACGGCAAATAATATCAAAACAGCAGCTGTAGCCAGAGCACTGATGCCAAAAGTCGGTCTTTGGCCAAATAAGCTTCTAATCTTAATTTTACTTCTGTCTGCGTGGTTTCGGTTATCAGCCTCAGCTATAACTAATTTCAGTCGGGAATCAAGAGAGGCAATATTTGTCATATCATTTTTGCTCGAGATATCAAAGATCTCCTTTAATGCCTGTGCCGCTTCCGCCTCTATAGCGCAGGCAGAGCAAGTCTTCAAATGCTCCTGAAGTTCAGGATCATTCTTTATGTCACGGCGTGAGCCGGTTATTCTGAGTCGGGCTTCACTACAGTGCATCTGTCTTCTTTCTTAAGATTTAAGAGATCAAAACTCAGCGATTTTGAATTAACCATTTTACTCATCAAACATTTTTTCATTTTATTTCTTATGCGAAACAAATGCTGCTTGATAGAAGACTCCGATTTATTAAATAATTCCGCTATTTCCCTTATATTCCACTCTTCGAGTTCATACAGGACTATCAGCCCTTTTTCTTTCGATGTCAGAAATTCAAAAGAATACTTCAGCCATCTTTGGGCGGTGTATTGGTCGGTCGGATCTTTACTTATTAAGTCCAATCCCTGAACCTGATCTATTGATCTAAATAATTTGGGGAATTTAAGCCTGGTCTTACTTTTAAAAGTATTCATAATTATTCGATACAACCAGGGTTTAAAGGAACTATTTTCCCGCAGGCTTCCGAATTTCATATAAGCATTTACCAGCGCATCCTGATACAAATCATCTCCTATATCCCGGTCAGCCATAAGTTTCCGGCAAAACATCATAGCTCCGATATATTCAGGTTCCAGTAATTTCCGGAATCGGTCTTGTTTATTATCCATCCGCACCTAAGACGCTTCTGCTTGAAATTTGGTAACGCAGTTAAATTCATTATTTATTACAATTATTATATAAAAGAGTTGCAGTTTTAAATGGATTGAACGTAAATCTTGAGGTATCTGCCAATTACGTGTAAATATCAGGGTTGTAATAGAGGGTGGTAGAAGACGAACTGGTAGCTAATTTTTATAATAATTGAAGTATAATTTTTATTGTTCTTAATATATAAGTTGTTTATATTATTATTGCATCATGCACTCCATATAAAATAATTTTTAACCCGAAACCAGGCATATAGTGATGTCATCTGAAATCTTAATAAATAAATTAAAACAGAGCGAACAGGAACTGAAAGATATTTTCAATGCCGCTCCGGTAGGTCTTCTTTTAATTCGTAATAGGGTAATGATCAGTGTTAATGATATGTTCTGTAAGATGCTTGGTTATACTAAAGGGGAATTTATTGGTAATACCACCGAGATGTGTTATAAGGATAAAGCCGAATATGAGAGAGTGGGCAAGCTTCTTTATGAACAGATACAAACTGTCGGGCAAGCTTGTCTGGAAGTAAAAGGGCGTAAAAAAGACGGAACAATTATTGACGTTCTTGTGACTACTGCTATCTTAAAAAATTCTGGGATGAAAAATGACATTATATTTGCCACAATGGATATTACCGAACGGAATAAAATCAGAGAATCATTGATGCTTACGCAAACAGCTATTAATAGAGCATCGGATTCAATCTACTGGGTTCTTCCTGATGGGAGATTCGGATATGTCAATGAACAAGCTTGCAGAGAGCTTGGTTATACCTGTGACGAGTTAATCAAGTTAACTGTCCAGGATATTGATCCCAACTTTCCTTCTAATAAACTTGCTCACCTTTGGAATGAACTGAGATCAAAAAAGAAAATGCTTATAGAAACCAAGCATAAAACTAAATCAGGCGTACTGATCCCGGTAGAAATAAGCCTTAATTATATAAATTATAATGACCAGGAATACTCCTTTGCCTTTGCCAGAAATATTACTAACCGCAAAAAAGCTGATGAAGCATTAAGAACTGCCCATGATAAACTTCGAAGCGAGCAGCAGGCTTTATTTGAGAAGAACGTGGCTCTGAAACAGGTTCTTAATTTTATGGAGAAAGAAAAAACTGATTATAAAAGTGAAATCTCTTTAAGCATTGAACAGGCTCTGATTCCATTTGTCGAAAAATTGCATAAAAACGATGGGAAACTAAGCTCCAAAGATATTGAATTTCTTGAGGATGCTATAAAAACCATTGCCGGTCATGAGATTGAGGATTTCAACGCAAATTATACCAAACTTACCGCACGGGAAATGGATATCTGCGAATTGATTAAAGAGGGGAAATCTTCCCAGGAAATAGCTGATACTCTTAACCTTTCGATACAGACAATTCAAAAACACAGAAACTCGATCCGCGACAAACTTCAGCTTAAAAACAAAGACATTAATCTTCCCGCTTATTTGAGATCAAAAAAATAAGCCTAATAATACCCATTTTATACCCATTAAAGCCATCTGGTCTAATCCATTAAAATACCGTTATTATCGAAGTATGGAATATAAGGATATTAATTTTTCAGGTGAGTTAATGGATCTATTGAATAAATTCAAATTGCCTTTTTCTGATATGATGCTGGATATCGTTCCACCTCAGAAAGGGATATATGTTTTTTGGAGTGAGGCTGATGAAGTTTTATATATCGGTGTGGCTGAAAGCTCAGAAGGATTAGAAAAAGAGATAAATCTTCATAAAAGAGCTGAACATTTTATGAATATAAAAAATATTTCAAAGTTTCAAATACAAGTCTGCCCAAACCCACGTGACCACCAGGGAAAGTTGCTCAATGATTTTGTAAGACATTTTGGCGTGCTTCCGAGATACAATAGGACAACTACGGATGACATAGAGTAACGAATCTCTCTAATACGGTGGTATTAAACTGCTCTCCTTGATGACACCAGTGTATTTCGAGCAGTTGGAAAAGCCAGGACGCCCCCCGCTCCTGGCTTTTTTTATGCTTATAGTCCTGCAACAATTGATTATCATTAGTTGTCTATTTAAATCAATAATTATAATCAGAGGAGAAGAGATTGAATCTGGAAATAAATAATCTGGGCAAAGAATATAAAGGGCATTTCTGGGCCTTAAAAGATTTTAACCTCAAAACCGAGAATGGCGTACTGGGTTTGCTTGGACCAAATGGAGCCGGGAAATCAACATTAATGCGCATTTTGGCCACTGTTACAAAACCAACTGTTGGTAAAGCATCCTGGAATGGAAACGATATAGTTCAATATCCAGACAATATTAGAATGTTTCTGGGATACTTGCCTCAGGATTTTGGAATCTACCCCAATCTCAGCGCAGTGGAATTTTTATCCTATCTGGCCGCTGCCAGGGGGTTAACCGGCAAATCAGCTGCAACCAGAATCAGTCAACTGCTGGAACTGGTAAATCTGGTTGATGCCCGCAAAAGAAAATTAAGTGATCTATCCGGAGGCATGAAACAACGGGTTGGAATTGCTCAGGCTTTGATCAATGATCCCAAACTGCTGATTGTCGATGAACCGACTGCCGGGCTCGACCCGGAGGAACGGATAAGATTTCGAAATCTTCTCTCCGAATTAGCCGGGGATCGGATTGTGATTCTGTCATCTCATATTGTATCTGATATTGAAGCGGCAGCTACATCGATTGCTATCATGAACAAAGGACATCTTTTGATTTATGACTCGCCAGAGGAACTTCTGAAAAAAGTTGAAGGGAAAGTTTGGGAGATTATTATTCCCAGCTCGAGT
>CAYPUP010000074.1:0-8558 GCA_964413795.1 uncultured Ignavibacteriales bacterium | reverse complement strand
ATAGCCGCCTGTACCGTACGCTTACCGCTTCTTGTCTGAAGCATAAATAAAGAATTTTCCTGAATGGTAAACTCGAAATCCTGAACATCACGGTAATGTTTTTCCAAACGAGAAGTTATTTCCTTCAGCTGCTTATAAGCATCGGGCATTTCCTGTTTTAATTTGGAGATCGGCTGAGGGGTTCTGATTCCGGCTACAACATCTTCTCCCTGGGCATTTACCAGATATTCACCGTAAAATTCCTTTTCACCAGTGGCAGGATTACGAGTGAAGCCAACACCGGTAGCGCTTGAATTACCCATATTGCCGAATACCATCGCCTGTATGTTGACTGCAGTTCCAAGGCTCGAATCAATATTATGCATCCGGCGATATGATATTGCCCGAGGATTATTCCAACTACGAAAGACGGCATCCCGAGCCATGCGAAGCTGTACAAATGGATCATCCGGGAATTCTTCCCCTGAATTATGCTTGCAAATCGATTTGAATTTTTTGATAATATCTTTCAGATCATTTTTTTGAAGTGAACTGTCCTGCTTGATTCTTTTATCGGTTTTCTTTTTTAAAATGACTTTCTCGAACATTTCTTTGTCAATTCCGAGAACGACATTCCCGAACATTGAAATAAAGCGGCGATAATTATCAAGAGCAAACCGGCTGTTGTCGGTCATTTTGGCCAGCCCTTCAACTGAATCCGGATTCAACCCCAGATTCAAAACCGTATCCATCATGCCAGGCATAGAGAATTTTGCGCCGGAACGAACCGACACTAAAAGTGGATTGGAAGCATCTCCAAATTTTTTGCCGGTAGACTTTTCTATCATTTCGATATATTTTTCCAGATCCTGATCAATTGCTTTGGGAACTTCCATGTCGTTTTCATAATAGAGATGACAGACATCGGTCGTAATTGTAAATCCCGGCGGAACGGGTATTCCAGCTCGGCTCATTTCTGCCAACCCGGCTCCTTTTCCACCTAACAGGTCTTTCATGGTACCATTGCCATCAGCCTTCTTGTCGCCAAAATAATAATAGTACTTTCCTTTTACCACAGTCATCCTCTTAGTTTTCACAGTTGTTTTTTTCGTTGCCGTTTCTTGAACGGACGCAGTCGATTCTGGTTTGGCTTCTACAGATGTTTTTTTGGCAGTTATTTTTTTAAGTGCAGCTTTTGCTTTTAGTGCTGCAGATTTTTTTGATTCGACAACAGCCTTTTTGGAGGCTGCTCTTTTACTGGCAGTTGCTTCTTTTTTTACGCCAGTCTCATTCTTTTTTTTAGTCTTCTTTCCGGAGCTGGTCTTCTTAGCGGGCATACCATTCCCCTCTGATTTTAATATTTAATTCAAACATGAAACGAATGTATTATAAAAGTCAGACCAGAGCAACATTAAAGTCGATCAATGATATTTATATTTTTCCCTTTTCGCCACAATTAACAATTACATGGTAAAAAAGCGCTCACCGCTTATAATTTTTTCCAGCATCTGGAGAGTCTTTTCCACCGGGGCATGCATAATATCAGTGCTGTTAAAAGTCGTTCTAACTACCTCTCGCGGACACGAAAAATTGGACCTTCCCCTTCCTCCGCGCGCTTTTTTCTTATGGGTCAAATTATACTGGCGCTGGTATTCCTTTGCCTTTTCCTTATGCATCTGATAATACCGGCGCTGATATTCACGGCGGGCTTCAGCTGTTGACAGCCGGCCTCTTCTTGTTCCCTTATTACCAGCCTTTGAAGCAAATTCGTTGGTGGACTTGGTTTGATCGGTCTTCCTGGGCCGAGCCATGGTCCTACCTCACTTTCCCTGTGCTTACGTAATGTTGCTACCCTTTATGCCTACGAAGCAGACGGTACTTATTATAGTCCGTATTTGGTTCCTCCAGAGAAAATGATAGGAAATTTTTACCGTATGTCAAGCATTATTTGCAATTATCTGAAAATAATTATTATTTAATCTCCTAACAGATAAGGACTTGCTATGATCATTTTTTTCCTATAAGACAACCTCCTATAATTCATGTAGTTGCAAGGATATAGACGTAAACGCATAACTCATTGAAAGATAAGTGTAAATGAAATTTACGAATAGCGTAATACATACACTAAAAGAACTTTTATAACCGCATTTTAAATGCTTAAAAATATTATATAAATTCATACTTCATCTCCAGAGAGTAACTTATTGCAGTAAGTAAACTTCCCCAGTTATACTAAACACTTGTTAAATAATAAATCAACAAAAAAATCCCATTAAATAAAAAAATTAATGGGATTTCTTATAAATCAGATAATTCTAATTATTATGTCTGGGTATTAGCTTTCTTTGAATTAAGGAGCTGAACTAATTCTCTAATTATATACCCTAGGATCAAAGCCATCACCAACCAAAATACCAGTTGATACCAGATATTATGATTCGGATTAGGTGTCAGAGTTGTATTCAGGGCAACCCGCCCCCAACTATCAACATCCTGAATACGCTGAATAAACAAAGAGATACGAGCCATAACTGTAAACCCAAACGAAGCTCCGAACCCGATCATCAGAGTCCAGATACCAACTTTTGCCATCTTTCCAAACCAACCGGTATGGGCTTTGGAGAAGAAGAAATAAATCAAGGCTGTAATTACTCCGATAAAAATAATTAATTTTGAAATGCCACTGGTAATATCCAGCAAATCAAAACCATTATAACCAAAAAAGTACCCATACCAATCGGAGGTGTCTACTTTGATTAACTGCATAGTAGCATATAACTGTTTATTAATCCTGTTGGACATCTCCAGAGGAATGGATAAGCCGGTTGCGATTCCGATATACAGGGCCATAGGGTAGCGGGAGACCCATGAATAGTTTTTGGAAAAACGGGTCCACATTAATGTTCCCAGCAAAGCAGGAATTAGGTACCACCACTGTGTTGAATTCAGCCAGAGGAAAAACCAGTCTCCATCAGCTAATCGGTCATAGAGATTAGGTTTTAATCCATTGTGCCAGAGAATAATTACAAAGTAACCGGCAGAAACACCAACAACAAGATGCTCGGCAAACTTGTAAAATGGGTTATCTTTATAAAGAAATGAGAAAATCGCAAAGGTTAAAAAGACACCGCATGTTGTCCATAAGAAAGTTGTGAAATCCATCAGTTCACCTCCCCTAATTTTCTCTTCGATCTACTGGCAAAGAAACCAATATTACCCATTAAAATAAACAGTATAATCACGATATGAGCGGGAAGCTGCACTTTCATCGCTTCCATAGCCCGTCCCGGATTGTCGGAGTAAGATTCATATTGGGCGGCGCCAAGCATCCCCCCCATCAACCCACTCAACTGACCCGAACCATAAAAAGGATAATACTGTGCTGTTTGAACACCGGTACAACCAAAAAACAGAGGGAAATTGAAACGCCCCTGTCCGTATGAAATCCAGGCATCGGAAATGCTGCCGCTGGAAAGGGAAATAACACAAGCTACCTGATCATAGTTATTCACTCCCTTCATCATCGGGATGGAATCAATTGGAGTCCCATAGTAATCTAACGGGAATGGGAGGCGAAAATTCTGCCCCATGCCTAAAATAACCAGAGCATAATAAGGCTTGTAGCCAAGGAAGGCATAATCAACTCCATTGACAATCTTTCGTCCCTTATAAGATACGCCATTATATGTCTTGTCATAGGTCATAGAATCACTGATATCACGAATTATCTGATCAGCCATACCTGGTCCATTCCGAGAGAGTGCCGTAAATATTACCTTCAAATTCTTTCGCCAGCATTGCTCCACGATAGTAAAGGTCATCGGATGTAATTCTGCCATAGAATTTGGGTCATAGTCGATTGCTACAAAGACGATATCACCCGGAGGGAGACTGTCAATAAAATCAAATATATTACGAGACTCTTTCTCCGGTAAGATGGGTACCTTATAGTTAATATAGTAGGATACTATACATACAACAATTAATAACAGGAAGACCCATCGACGATCTAATTTCATTAATTTTTCAAAAAAGTCCATAGTCAGTCCTCCTTATCCTTTCCCCATATAACCGCGTTCAATACCCAAAATCACTTTCAAAGCGGTAGCGACCATCCCCAAGCCGACGCCAATAACAATTGCCCTTTGAGCCGCCAGATTGGGAACATTCATCAGCCAGTTTGAGGCTTTAGCGACATAATTCGCACCCGGAATCCAGGGATTAAAACGAATCATGACCAACAAAGCGGCCAGCAATAAAAGTGAGGCAAGAACATTACGAGCGCGAAAAGCACGGTAAGCAGCTGAGGCAATAAAGAATGCCAGCAATGAAAACATGGTCGCCAGGATCGGCATCAGGATATTATCGAAAAATGTGCGGAACATGCTATTTTCCAATCCCTCGGCAGTATAGAAATAGAAGTGCCAGGCATTGTCAAAAATTGCTACAATCACTGCCAATGCAAGAGTGGCCAATGCTATTACTGAGAATAATTTCTTTTGATTGGTAGAGGTTGTTGCTCTTACCTGCATAATTGATCCAAGGCAAGCTAGTGAAAGAAGTATCCAAAGAAAATACATACCCCAGGAATCGCCTGTTTTCTGTGTAAAGCCGAAAGCAATCATCAAAAAAAGACCGGCAAGGGTTACATAAGAATACTGCCATCCTTCTTTACGGATTTTAATATTATTAACCGAAACCCGGAATAAGGACCATATTCCCAACGCCAAAGCGAAAATCCCGATAATATATATCCAATCCAGAAGAAATTCGTATACCCACTCTGATTTTTCATGCGGTACAAAATACTGCAGGACCATAAAGAGTCCGAACATGAAAACCAAAGCAAATGGAAGTTCTCTTTTCATATTTTACTCCTCTTAATCCATCACATGAAAAAGTTCAATAAAACTATCAAAACCAAAATTACCTGCCAATAAACCCAAACAAGCCAGAATCAAAACCACCGCTTTGGCGTAATCCTGTGCTTTGAGTGAACCTAATAAGACCGGTTCTCTTCCCAGATAAGCTGAGGCTGCATACAATTCTTCACCGATCAAAGTATAGTCGCACGCCACAATAAAGAATGGGAGCTGGGAAATCTGATCAGTACCGGCAATCTGAATCGATCCGGCTTCAGTTCCGGTCTCTGCTAATAGTAATGATTCAGCATAGAAAGTTCCCATATAGATATTAGTAGCCGGGTACTGGCGAAGCATTATTCCATTCACTGCCGCCACATAGGCAAACTGTGATTGAGTGACAAAAAATACGATATCCTCATTGTAATTGTCAGCTCTGCCGGCATCCATATATGATGACTTGACTACTTCCTGAGCTACTGACATCACGATTGGATCATAAGTAGGGACAATCAACTCAGTCTGATATTCAGCCACTTTTTTAGCTACTCGGCTTAGAATCGTAAATGAGGCAATCGTAGCTACATCGGCAGCCGTCCCTAACCCCAGAACATATAGAATCGGGCGTCCCATTTCAGTAGCACGACCGATGGCATCGTCAACAGCTTCAATACCGCTAATGGGCCGGACATAAAGATCGGCCCCCTTTTTAGCTCTGGTTACAAAAAATAATGTAAGGGAACAGAAAATAAAAACAGCCACCAGAACCGGGATTCTACCGGTATTAAACCATTGGCCTGAAGATTGTACCGGACCAGCGGCATCAGAACTTGATCTGATCAGAGTATCAATAGTCACCGCATCTACTCGATAATATAAATCGGTAAAATCCGGAATATAATCCGGGGACATTATTGACTTTGTTCCGGCATTTCTGAATGTACCGGTTCCTAACGGAACTTTATCGATATAACGCCATTGACCGCCATCGGGATATTGAGCGTAAGCCTGCGGAAGACGATCAGCATTCTCTTCATATTTTATTCCCTGATCCTTAACAAGGTCTTTGTAGTTTATGTTAGGATCCTCAGCAGCTGCCGATGCTTCGTTTAAACTATCGATCAACTGCCTCATTGCTGTCAGGGTATCGACCAGAAACGGCTTCCACAGGAAAATCTCATAAGTGAGAACCGAGTTCTGCCCGGCACCATCATCAGGTGAAAGCTCCCACTTTAGATCAATCGCATGGCCATGATCATTGGGAACATCAGCAACCTCCAGCAAACTTATTGGAGCTGGTGGAGGTAAAGCTGTAGAATCAGCCGCCACCGTTGAATCCGGAGCAACTACTTCCTGAGCATACCCCGCCACAGACAGAGTCAGTAAAACAATTAAAAAAAGTAACAGTTTATATTTCATACTGTTCTCCTGTAATTTATAGAGAACTCTTTAATTTATTATTCCAAGCCAATCATGGAACAAGAATGTCAGGCGACCAACCAGTAAAGAGATACGTCCCATAACCGTATATCCAAAAGAGGCGCCAAACGTTATCATCAAAATCCAGACACCTATTCTTGAGGCAAAACCGAAGGCACCTTTATGCTCTTTGGAAAAGTAGAAATAAATAAGACCACAAAAAACACCAAGGAAAATTATCCAGTTAGCCATCATCATTATAAATGGTCCGGTGGATGATAAGGAAAAGTTTGAGAAAAGATCTCCTAAGCCATGCCAGTTTATCACCAATGGCACAAATGTGGCTTTGACCTGATTAATAAAATCAGATCTCAAATAACGAATAAAATTTAAACCGGCTGTTGTACCGACAATAAAGGCCAATGGCCAGCGCGAGATCCAACCATATTTTTTTGTTAAACGCATTAATAAAAGGATACCGAGAACGACTGGAACAAAGTAAAATAAATTCTGATTATCGGGATTATAGGGCACTTTAAAAAAGTTTGATAATGATTCTGATACTCGAGGGATCAGATTCCCAACGATTGTAGTCCAGAAACCCATGCTCATCCAGAAGGCCGCTGAAACGCCAACAAACAAATGTTCTGCGAATTTGTAGTAAGGATTGTCCTGATATAAAAAGGAGAAAATTGCAAGAGTGAGAAAAGCCGCAAAAGTATATTTCAAACCATAAAGAATATAGCTGCCATCAACACCGGATACAGAATCGGATTTGAAAATCCAGCTAATTATAAACAGGAGTATCACAACCCCCAGAGTTATAATTGGAGCTTTTTTCATTCTTCTCTCCTCTTTCGTGATTTTATTATAAAAAAGGAGAAATTACCTATAAGTATAAATGCCAGAATTACTATATGAGCCAGTGTCTGCGGTCCCATCATCTGCAGTCCAGGAGTATCCATATTTTCAAATTGTTTGTAATTATGAACCAATTCTGATTCGTATTCCGCCGCCCCTTTAACGCCGCCTAAAATACCAATTAATTGTTTGGGATAATAGGGATACATCTGAGGTGCAACTACCGCGGCTACTCCGGCAGCGATGGGGATATCACCCTGGTCGCCTACATAAAGAACCCATTCTTTAACTCCCGGCTTGCCACCGCCAAGCGAAACAACCAGATCCAAATCTTTACAGGAATTGATACCATTTAGCGCGGGGATTTCTTCATAAGGAGTATTTTTTACATCGGTCGGGAACATCTTTTTAAAATCGGTTATGATAACATTGAGTACCCCTTCGTTGCCGGCTTTGTAACCAAGGTTGACATAATCTCTTTGTTCAACAAAAGGTTTATCCCAGCTGATAGTATCATCCACCAAAACCTCATTAAGACTCTGGGTCAACAATGCCTGACCGGTGGCAAACAGAGACATGAAAATAACTTTGTGCCCCCGAGCTAATGAATGCCTTGTGATGGCATTAGCCATCGGCTGGACTTCAGGAGCCATAGCCGGGTCGAAATCGAAAGATATTAAAACTCTGGAGCCCGCTGGCAGAGATTCAATTTTATCATAAACAGCTTTGACAACCGGGGTTGCTTTCTCTTTAAATTCAATTGGAAAAAGTATCGGTGTTGCGACTGAGATTAAGATTAATAAAAATATGATGCGGCGGTCAACATCATTACCGCGATAAGCATTAATAAATAACCAAAGCAGGCCACCACCAATAATTATAAGTGATATTATTCGGCCAACATTTTCTACAAACGGACTCATTAGAGGAAGAATAATAAATAGATCGGTCATCAATCATCCCCTCCGAGATATGTCCGTTCAACACCAAGAATAATACGCATCGACATCGAGACTACTCCCAAACCGATACCGATAAGAATAGCTCTCTGACCGGCAAGATTGGGTGAGTTCATGATCCAGATAGCCATATTGGGAATTTGAAGGATATCAAATTGTCCCGGAATCCAGGCGGTCAAATACATTCCGAATGGCGTCCGGCCAAGTAATATTATAAAAGCAGCGATCAATAAAATTGTAGCCTCTTTATTTTTGGCCCGGAAAGCCCGGTACGATGCTGAAGCTACAAAAAAGGCCAGCAATGAATACATTGTAGCTCCCAATGGTACCAGAACAAAATCAAAAATTTCCTGAAACAGAGACCCAGCTTCTGTCGGTGAAGCAGATATTCCGCCGGGGTTGCCAAGCTTAAACAGACCGATGGTCAGCATTACTGCAAAACCAAAAAGAGTGACAATTGAATATTCCCAATCTG
>CAYPUP010000073.1:0-8598 GCA_964413795.1 uncultured Ignavibacteriales bacterium | reverse complement strand
CCCAAGCGTCCGGCCAGTTTTTCAAGATCGGGTAATTTTTGGGTAAGTTCTCTGATCCTGAAAGCCAGATTCCGGTCCCGGGTTAACTCCGCCACTCCCGAAAGACGGCGTTCAATTCTGACTTTGGTTTTAAAAGGCCTGAGCATAGCATTGCGTAGTCTTCGAGATCCTGAAGTAGTATTGCATTTATTGATGACTGAAAAAAGAGTATGCTGCTCAGTGGAGTGGGCGATATTGGTAACCAGCTCAAGATTACGAACGGTGCTGTAATCGAGCACCATAAATTCGCTGTTATCAAATTTTGTAAGCCGGTTAATATGGGTCAAGCGCTCACGGTGGTTTTCTTTAAGGTAGCGGAGAATTGCACCTGCGGCTGTAATAGCCAGCTTGCTGCCTCCCACTCCGAAGCCATCAAGAGTAGTGGTTCCGAATTGATGGTTAAGTTCTCTTTGTGCTGTATTAAAATCAAAATTCCAATCTTCAAAGCCGGTCAATTGCATCAAGCCGTTGCTTAAACCCAGTCTGGAAACCGCTTCGGTATCATCTTTGGATGTGATGGGAAATATAATCTCTTTCGGCTCAAGCACTCTTATCCGTTCCAATATCTCATCAGTAGTCCCTTCATCAACCATAAAAGATCCGGTTGAAAGATCCATAGCGGCCAGTCCGCATTCCTTGAAATTATTTTTATGGCAAAGAGCGGAGAGCCAGATCGGTTGCTGATCGTTATCGATTCCATCTATTGTCGCTGTCCCAGGCGTAAGAATTTCAACAATATCTCTTTTTACTAATCCCTTGGCTGTTTTGGGATCTTCGACCTGCTCAACAATGACAACTTTTTCCCCGGCGGCAATTAGCTTGGCGAGATATTTGTCGGCGCTATGATGCGGAACTCCGGCCAGAGGGATTCGTTCTTCGGTTCCATGCGATCGGGATGTCAGGGCAATTCCCAGGATTGGAGCGGCGTGAACAGCATCATCACCAAACATTTCAAAAAAATCACCCATCCTGAAAAAAAGAATTTTATCCGGATGCTGTTCCTTGATATCATGATATTGCCTCATGAGAGGCGTAAGTTTGTAATTATTTTTATCAGATGAAGTCATCGAGCCACAACCTGGAACGCCTCATGATTTTCTGCTTCCAGTTGTAGTTTTAAATCCGAAGCTTTTTCATAACTTTTAAACCGGCCTACATAAACAACTTTATATTTAACGCCGGAAATCGTCTTGTCGGTGATATCCACTTTATGGCCTTGTTTTTTAAAAAGGTCTGCCTGCTTTTTGGCGTTTCCGTTATCTGAAAAAACACCCACCTGTACGGAATAAAAGGTGCCGGTTAACTGGTCAGCTTCGCTATCACTTTTTTTATTGGATGTCAACCCCAAAAGCTTTTCAACCAGAGCATCAAATCCCACAGCCGAAGGATAGCCTTCGCGGAAAAGGTTATAATAAAAAACGGCCTCATCGCTATCCTGCTTTTCTATTGCTCTTAAGGTCAATAAATAAAGCGCCTGTGGTACACCGGTTCCTGAACGGGATCTCGATAAGGTTTCAAGCAACCGATCGGCTCCGATATTTTTGCTGTTATAATTCATAATACGGGCTTTATCGATTGTCCCGCATTGCTGTCTCTCTTCATCGGTAAAATTAAGAAGATAACGGTCAACCTGCCGTAATGCAGACTCATATTTTTTATCATGCTGGTCAATTAATACCGAAAACCTGAGCATCTGGTCAGCATATTTACCTTTTTCCCAGAGCGATTTATAGTCAGTAATAATTCTTTGAAGCTTTAAATAATTTTCCTTCAACAGATAAAACTGCGCCAGCCGGTAGTAAATTTCCTCGCGGTATTGAATATCGACCGAAGCTTCAAGCGAAGCCTCCATCAGTTGTACTGCTTTGACGGCATCTGATTCAAGCATTGAGTGGAAAAAAAGAATATTACCGTTTCTGACCGAGGCAGTGGATAATTTGGACAGGGTATCGGCAGCCTGCTCCAAGTTGCCTTTGGTAATCAATTCATAGATAGATTCCGCCGAAATCGGTGATGAGAACAGGAGGCCTATTAATAAAAGTATTATCCAAAACTTCATACAAATTCTTTCGTCAGCAGGGCTTTAAGATGCGCTCAATAAAGAAGAACCGGGTCTTTTATGGTCTTTCGCAGGCAGTCCCTTGTCATGGCGTTGAGCTAGATTGCGAACCAGAACATTAAGTTTTTTGAGGTCTCCTTTTTCAAGATAAATTCGGATCAACTCCATTATTGAAATAAGACTATCGTGGTGATCCTCAATTATTTTTTCCAGAATCTCGCGCGCAGTTTCCAGATCCCCTTTTTTCTCAGAAAATTCCGCCAGCGTCAAACGGGCTTCAAGATTCTCAGGATCATGATTGAGAATACTCTGGCAAATCTGTGACAGCTCCCCATAGCGCCCTAAATCGTACAATGTCTTTTTTAAACGGTTAATTACCAAATGCCCCTGGCCGGGTATTATGGAAATCAGTTTTTTCCAGAAATTGATAGCATCTTCAAACCGTTTCTCTTCGCAATAAGAATCACCTACCGAAAGAAAGGCCGGTACATAAAGAGGATCCAGCCCCAGAGCATCTTTAAACAATACCCGAGCTTTATGAAAATCTTTCTTTTTATAAAACTCTTCGCCCATATGGTATTTATACACAGCTAAAGGTTTTTTGCTTTTATTACTTTCAATTTTCAGTATTTGAGAAGCGGTTTCATATGCCTCTTCCCATTTATTTGAAGTCTCTTGAATTTTGAGAAGTTCCTCGTATGCCCAGCGGTCATGAGGTTTTATCCTGATTCGTTCTTTCAAAGCTGCTTCGGCAGTATCAAAATCCTTAAGGGCAATATAATCTTCTGCAAGATGGCGAAGCACACTTGATTTTTCCTCTGCGGTCAGACGGGATCGAAGAGTCAGGTCTTTATGCACCTGCAGCGCCCGATCCGGCTTTTTATTATCACGCAGAATTTTCCCTAACCGGAGATAGGCATCGATGTTATGAGAGTCCTCGGCAACTACCTGGCGAAGTTTGGTGAAAGCTTGTATCTGTTCGTTGTTAAGAAGATCGATTAGAGCCTCGACATAAAGCTGCGACACTGGTTGTTTTGGTTTATTGAGAAACTGTCGGTAAACCAGAAAAAAAACAATCGCCACTACCAACAGCAGCAAAAATGTGAAAATATAATTAGCCATATATTAACTCATACCAGAAAGGGATTATTCTTTCTTATCCTTTGAATTTTCTTCACGAAGAAGCTCAGCGGATTCTTCAATTGGCCTGTTTCTTAAAACAGTTACCTCGCTTTCCAGAGCGTGTATTTGTTTTTTTACAGTTCTCAGGTTTAACGCCATACGGATGTAAACCGAGATAAAAATAATCAATGAGAGCACCAATCCGGAAACAAATGACCAGAAAATCACTTCCACAAGTGCAACCTGATGAAATGATTTCCAGATCAGATCAATATCCACCCGCTGCTTAAGCTCGACATTATATAGCGCAAAAGCAACAATTGCAATTACGATAATTGCCACGAGAATGGCCCGTAGCGCCCACATAAAACCTCCCTTAAAAAAGTTAAGGTATTATAAGGTCTTTCCTTAGCAACCTATAATACCATAGGTATCAAGAAGGGTCAATAAAAAAAGGCCGGCAAAGCCGGCCTTAATAATTATTTATTCAATTTAATCGAATTCACCATTTTTTCCAATTGATTCCAAACTGCGGGGAAATACCGGCCTTCACTCATAACATGAAAGAGAATCTTCTTGTTTTTATCAAGTTCCAATATGATTACACCACCCTGATAATCTCCATATACACGTGTACCGCTTCCTGAAGATGAAGAAGTGGTTACATATTTGATATACTTGGACATGCCATACCACATCACACCTTTAAAATCTTCACCTACATTGAACGGTTTACGTTTTTTTGTAATTGTCCTTTCACGTTCCGTCCCCTCACCCACAGATTGACTATTGAGAATTTCAAATTCTTTAAAAATATTACTTTTAAATTCCGATGAATACGTATTACTTAAAAGTGAATCCAAAAGAGCGAAAGAACTCATATTTGATTCACCTGCATAAATGGAAATACGAGGGACATAAGTATAATCCGGAGCATCAAGGTAATCTGGCGGGATTTCATAATTTTTCTGAACCAGAATTAAACGATAATCATCGTCATTTTTCAGAACATTTGCCTTCCATTCCTCAGGCAAAGTCAATTCATAATTATACTTTAAATCAGTAAAAACGTTATTTTCAATTTCGCCTGCTTTTGATTTTTTCTTTTTGGCGTAAGCTGATGACATACAAACACATATAGCCAACAGAATAAAAATGAGCCGCTTTAGCGTTAACATGTTACCTCCTCACAGGTTTACTTCCTTATTACAGGACTAACCTTTATACAAATAAATTCATCCTATTATTGAAAAAACACAAAATATTGGAAATGTAAACAATTATTATAATATACTTTATGTTGTTTTATATAATAAGCTTATGCCAAGGTATATGAATTTGGTCAATCTACATGAAAACCGATATGTCTCTTTTTTCTGATATTTCTAATATATTCACTCATATTAATGAAATCAAAATCGCTGAGAAGCCTTTCAAGTTTATAATAGAAAACAGAAGTCGACCCATAGGTGCGAAATTTCTGTACCATTGTCAGTCCTTCCAATCGTGGAGGATCCCTATCGATTTCCCAGGGATGAAGATAGACAATAGCCGGGTGGTTGTCATTATTGAGACTATTCATAATCAATTTTGTGTACCAATATGGAGAATTCCTCAAAAATCCTCCCCCGGCAACGGGGAAATTATGGCCCAAAATTCTATAAGTTGAAGCCGGAATTTCGTAAATGGTCCGGCCGCTTTCAAGATTCATCTTAAAGGTGTGGCGGGGGCCTTTAGGTATGCCATAAATATCATGCTTAATCGGATAGATAGAACTATCATATTCAAATCCCAATTCGCACAGGATGTCAAAAGCCCAGGGAGTTGAATCATCGATTGACCAACTCGGGGCACGATATCCCACCGGCTGTTTACCGGTAGCATTTGTAATTGCTTCCAGGGCAAGCTCGGTATCCTTTCGAAAAGATTCAGGATCCATACTGTTTACGCGAATATGATTGAAACTATGGCAGGCAATTTCGTGCCCTTCATGAAAGATTTCCTTTATCAAAGCCGGATATTTTTTTGCTACCCAGCCCAAAACAAACCAGGTGGCTGTTACATCTTTATTCTGAAATAGCTGCAAAAGACGATGTGTGTTTTTTATTACGGTCGTTTCAAGCTTCTCCCAATCGACTCGGGAAAAACGTCCTGACAGAGTTTCTACAACGAACCATTCCTCTAGATCGACAGTTAGCAGATTGGCGGTTACAGGCATATCGACCATCCGAAATCTTTATTTTTTCTCGAATGAGCTATTCTGATCAGTATTGTTTCTTTTAAAACTTTGACGATCTCGTGAACGGGCATTCCCTTCAGAATGTGTCGAGGTTCGTTTTGTTTTTGTTTGCTTATCTGAATCTTCATAATAGTAGTAATTATAATCATAGTAATATGGCAGGCTATTGTTCATATTATTCAACACGATACCCAACACCCGATGATTGTTGGTACTTAATATTTCCACTGCACGCTCGACCACCTCTTTTTGGGTCGCTCCAGCTTTGACAACCAGAACAATCCCATCCAGTTTGGAAGCAAGCAGCATGGGGTCGGAAACCGGCAGAACCGGGGCGCAATCAACTAAGATAATATCATAATAAAATTTCATCTCATCGATAATTCGGCCAATGGACTGAGCATCAAAAATATCGGTTGGAGAAGGAACTCTCTTTCCGGCAGTCATGATATGCAGATTCTCCATCTCAGTATGCTTGATCATATCCACCGGATTATAATTATCAGCAAGGATTTCCGTCAGGCCGTTATCCCTTTCCATAGCGAAAAATTTGTGGACTGTCGGCCGGCGGAGATCAGCGTCAATCAATAAAGTTTTCATCCCTTTCTGTCGGGCGGCAGTTACGGCAAGGAATGAACTAATAGTTGATTTTCCTTCAGACAGCATGGCTGAAGTAATTAATAAAGATTTTAATTCAGTTTCATTATCATTTTTCTTTATTCGATGCAGCAACCTTCTGAATTCTGTCGCAAAAGGTTGTTCCGCTGAGTAAAAATCAAGTATGGAAAGGGGGCTACGAGCCATCTGTTCAGCCTTTCTCGGATAATGTCTTCAGGGTGTGACTGATATCTTTATGAATTTTTTCAGCCTGTTCTGATCCAAAAACAGATTTCACTAAATTTGGATTCAGCTTTCTTGTCTGGATAAACTGATCTAACCCTTTTTTCCAGTAAAGCCCGGCAATCTCAAGGTAATACTGGGACAGATCCGCAGAGACATCCACAAAAGAAGGATTTTTAATAATCTGATGTTCCAGATATGAAATTTGCTCCTCAAGTGCCGGAATAGAAATCAACACCGAATCCAATATATATTTCATGTTGAGGCGAGACAAATCCTTGCGACACTTTTTAACAATAGCCTTCTGCACTTTAATGAAAATATCTTTGGCATCCACCAAACCGCCGCTTTCCAGAATTGCCAATCCTTTTTCAAAAAGGGGCTTATCAAGATCAGGAATAACCACCATAGCTTTCTTAAAACAATCCATAATTAGAGGAATCGTATCGGTAACAGCATCCATGCTGCGGCCAGAGATTACTGTGTCTATCCAGACAATCCCCAGGTTGAAATACGCTTCACCATAGTAAAGATTTAGTTTAATAGCTTCTTCAAATTCAGCAATTGCTTTTACATTTTCCTTGATAGCCTGCAGGGTTAAACCAAAATTGTTATGATAGTCCGCATATGTCGGGCATTTGTCCACAGCCATCTTGGCATAAGAAACCGCTCGTTCCGAGTAGCCCCAGTCGAGATACGTCTTAGAAAGATAAAATTGAGCTTTATCAAAATCCGATCTGGAACTGAGGGCTTTTTTGAATAATTCTTCCGCTTCCGGCAGATACTGCATGCAATAAAAAGTTATTCCCAAGTGAACCAATGATTCAGGATTGTTATCCTGCATGGCGGTCTGAAATGCAGCCATCAGATTTTCGATTGTTCTTTTCTTTTCACTGTGAGTTTGCTTCAACAGAGCAATAACATCATCTTCGGTAAATTCCGAAGGATGCAGATGCTTAACAGATTCAGCCAGTTCACCATTTATAAAAACCTCAGATGAAATGGCGCTGGAGGTAGTATCGTTTGATGTCCTTATCAGATATTCTCGATTACTTTCCACCAGTTTGCTTTTTAATTGATATGTTTCCATCTTACTGCCTGATACTTTTTAAACGTTCTATTTTTGGTATTGTTGCCAGCACCGGTAGTTGCAATAACTCTTCTATATCTTCAACCTTTTTAAATGAATTATCATACATTTCAACCAGGAAAACAGCCCCGGCACCGAAAATCAGACCAAGCATTAACCCCAGGGACAGGATTTTCTCTTTTACCGGCCATGAAGGTTCTAGTGGAACTCTTGCCGGTTCGATTATTTTGTATTTGGTTCTCTCTTTTGCCCGTTCAGACAGGATGGAGACGGTGGTTTCCTCTGATCGGAAAGCATCGCTATATTTGCGGAACTCGGCCACTTTACGCTCTAATTCGGCAACTTCAGCCAATAATCTCGGAATCTGATTTATTCGCCGATCAATTTGAGCCAATGATTGTTCCAATTTAGTTTTCCTTGAGTGGAACACATCGAGCTGCTCTTGAGCACTAAAATATTTTTTTAATATATCACGCTGATTTTCAGGATAAGAGGCAAACTGCCGATCCACCGATTCGCTGATGATCACATCCATAAGCCTCAAATTATCATTCAGACGAATATTAACGTTTACGACATTTTGCTCACTCCAGGCATATTTTTCCATAAGCTGAGTGTATCTGACAAGCTGTTCATCTATCTCAGTCCTGACATTTATAATTGAATCATCATACTTGAGTCTTAACCGTTCGAGATCAAGCGATTTTAGTTCATTAAGAAGGCGCTCCCGTTCATTAGTCATATCATTTATTTCCATCTTGGTATTATCAATATCCGAGAGAATTTCTCTGCGGTTTGATTCAGAGGAAATATTTTCAGGAAGGCTGAGCTGAGTCATTCTGGACTGGGCGGTAGTAAGAGAATCTATCATTTGCTGATAATTGAATTCAATTTTCTCTAACTGCAAATCGGCAAAGGATTGGTTATCCAAAATTTTTTCCATCTCGTATTTGGTTTTTTCCTGCTCCAATATTTTTGTCAGAGTCGTTACCATATCTCTGGCTCGGACCGGATCATTGGATTCCACCATCAATTTTATCTGATCAGTTCCTTCAGAAGAGACCGAAATTTGATTACGAAGGTTGCTTACGATAATATTATATTTTAACTCATCCAGGGAAAATGAAGGATTTTCCTCGCGCATTTTTGCCGCTTTTTTCGTGACATCAGGATCCTGGTCAAGATTCAATTCACTGATAAGCTGATGAA
>CAYPUP010000072.1:0-8605 GCA_964413795.1 uncultured Ignavibacteriales bacterium | reverse complement strand
ATCGTAGCCACAAACAGCAAAGAGATTCAATCCGTTGTTGAAGGATTCGGCGGGGAAGTGATAATGACTTCATCGCGCCACCAAACCGGATCGGATCGGATTGCTGAAGTAATTAAAAAAACCAGCGGAGATATTATTGTCAATATACAGGCTGACAATTTTGGAGTTAAAGCCGGAGTGTTAGATAAGGCGATTACCAAATTTACCAGCAATAGAAATCTGCAATATGGAACACTGGCATACAAAATAATAGATGACCGGGAATTAATGGATCCTAATCTGGTTAAGGTTGTTCTATCAGATGAAGATTACGGTCTCTGGTTTTCCCGGTATCCGATTCCGTATTTAAAAAGCGGGAATAAGAAAAACCAATCGGCTCAACATAGCTTCTACGGGCATATTGGAATTTACTTCTACAGAAAACAAGGCTTGATGAAATTTGCCGGATGGAAGCGTTCTATCTGCGAGAAAGCAGAGTCATTGGAGCAGCTGCGGATTATTGAAAATGGTGAGAAGATAAAAGTTTTTAAAACTAAAATGAGCTCCGTTTCGGTTGATGATCCTGAAGATGTAAAAAAGTTGTCACATATATATGGTTAAAGGTGAGTCATGGCTGAAAAAACAAAATATATTTTCGTAACCGGAGGGGTCGTCTCCGCTTTAGGCAAAGGGATAGCCTCGGCATCAATTGGTTTTTTGCTCCAGCGGCGCGGGCTGAAGGTTATGAATATGAAACTTGATCCTTATTTGAATGTCGATCCGGGAACAATGAATCCGTTCCAGCATGGCGAAGTCTTCGTTTTGGATGATGGCTCGGAAACCGATCTCGATTTGGGGCACTATGAACGCTTTTTGGATAATAACTTAAGTTCTGATAATAATGTCACTACCGGCCAGATTTACCATACTATCATAACCCGTGAACGAAGAGGGGATTATCTTGGGGCTACTGTCCAGGTAATTCCTCATGTAACGGAAGAAATAAAAAAGCGTATCCGCCGTTTTGATCGTTTGGAAAACAAGCCGGATGTGGTTGTGGCAGAAATCGGGGGAACAGTCGGCGATATCGAATCTCTTCCGTTTATGGAAGCTATCCGCCAAATGGGGCTTGAAGAGGGTTATGAGAATGTAATGTATATCCATGTGACCCTGGTACCGTATATATCTACCGCCGGTGAATTCAAAACCAAACCTACACAGCATTCGGTGCGTGAATTACGAACAATAGGTATTCAACCTAATATGCTTCTTTGCCGCTCAGCCCGTCCTATCGATGATGGTTTAAGGCAGAAAATAAGCCTCTTCTGTTCGGTACCAACCAGGTCAGTTATTGCCGCCGAAGATGTTTCCACTATATATCAAGTTCCACTTAGGTTTCATGAACAGGGTATGGATGATATTGTCTGCAGTCATTTTAGATTGGATCTTCCTCAACCGGAGTTGGATGACTGGGAACAAATGGTTGAAAAAATTAACTTACCCAAAAACAAAATTAAAATTGCCATCTGCGGTAAATACGTTAATCTCAGGGATGCTTATAAATCTATTATCGAAGCTTTTGTTCACGGAGGGGTGTACAGCGAAGCTGAAGTTAATCTGATATGGGTCAGTTCCGAAGATATCAAACATAACGGAGCCGAAAAATTTCTGTATGATATTGACGGGCTTTTAATCCCCGGCGGTTTTGGCGAGCGTGGGGTTGAAGGAAAGATTGAATCTATCCGTTATGTCCGTGAGAATAATATACCCTTCTTTGGGATTTGTCTCGGAATGCAATGCGCTGTTATCGAGTTTGCCAGAAATATGTGCAATCTTCCCGATGCCCACAGCTATGAATTCTATAAGGAAGGATTAAAACACCCGGTTATACATCTTATGGCCGATCAGGAGGGGGTCAGTGAATTGGGCGGGACAATGCGGCTGGGGGCGTACCCATGTGTTTTGGAAAATAATACTCTTGCGGCAAAAGTGTACCAAACCAATGAAATTTCTGAACGCCATCGTCATCGCTATGAATTAAACAATGTTTACCGCGATATGCTGGTCGAACAGGGTCTTGTACTTAGCGGACTTTCACCCGATGGAAGATTAGTGGAAATTGTTGAGATTCCCTCGCATCGATGGTTTATAGGAGTGCAGTTTCATCCTGAATTAAAATCACGCCCGACCCGGCCGCATCCGCTGTTCAGGGATTTTGTAAAAGCATCGGTTGAGTATCATCTGGATAAAATCGGTGAAAAAAAAACTGAATCAGTGAAGGTCGAGGACCTGACCGGAAGCGCACAATGATTTTGAAATAAATGATTAAAAATATTTCTATTTTTACAGCAATTATTATTACATTTATTGGTTGTAATAAAGAGAAGCTTACCCAGGAGACTTCAGAGCTCTTTGTTGGTCAGTTAATTTTATCAAAAGTAGATGAAGTCTTTGAGCGAACCGATTATGTTAACCTTACCATAACCGGTAATTCATATGATCTGCGTCATGTAACTAACACGAGCAACCTGTGTGACTCTTTTGGTACTCAGAGAGGTTTCGGCACTAATAGAATATCTTTATCGCCGTATACAACATTACCGGGAATTAATTGTGATAACAAACGCATTCCGAAAGGGGAATTTAAAGCCGTTTTCAATGGTACATCACTGGAATTAGGTCCAAAAATTGATACGCTTTATATAGAGATAGGGGAAAATGATACTCGCCGGGAAATATGGAGTTATCATTTTAAACTAGTCGAGCAATGAACTACATCAGCAAACCCAGCTTGAAATTATTTAAATAAACAAACCACATTAAAACTATCGATGCTATGGCATAAATCGGCAATAAATATCTCCGCCATGAGTTCAGGCTATTCCCAATCATTACAAACAGGGGAAAGGCCGCCACAATGTGGCGGTAATAACAATCGGTTGTGCCAGCGGTAGGGGTAAAGAGCAAAATTCCAAACATAAAAATCTGCCAGGACACAAGTGTCTTTTTGTTATAAAAGAGGATTACTGCCAATATTATGAAGACTAACATTATATAGACCGGATGGCCGAATTGAAAGGTCGCTAATGATTTGAAAATTGTAACCATTGGAAAAGCGGCATCATGGGCATAATATGGCTTTTGTTGGAAGTGTAAGTATAGAAAGAAATCCCCAAATCTCCACGAGTTATAAAGAGAATACATCAATAGAGAAAATCCGGTTGACATAAAACTAATTAACAAGCTCAGCCTGTTTTTATTTGTGAGATTCTTCCGTTCACTTAATAAAACCCATAGTATAGGCAGAGCTATTACTATCCCTGATGGATAAGTAATTGATAATAATCCCGCAGGTATGGAAGAGAGGAGATAATATTTCCTTTCGAGGAAGTAAAAGACTAATAAGCTCAATAGTAAAAAGAGAGAATAGGGGAAGGCGGTAGCAAAATAAAACGAAGAGGGAAACAATAGCATTGCTGTTATAGAGTAGATTGCAGTTCTTAAGTCATACCTCTTTTCAACCATGCTAAATAAAAGCAGCAAGGCTCCCCACAGAGAAAGCAAACTGGTTACAGGTAAGGCCCATCTAAATCCGGCCCCAAAAAATGACAAAACAGTTCCTACAATCCGGCCAACCATTGGGTAAAATGGAAACCAGCCAACATTACCGCAGATGAGCGAGTTGTTTTCAGGACAGGGAAAAGCTTCATAACCACTGTAGGCAATTGTATTGTAATGCTGTCCATCCCATTGGGTTAATGCCTGGGGGATGGTTAAATATTTACTATTCCCGATTGAGAATAATATTATTATGGCTATGGCATAAATTGCCCAGATCAGGGAGGGAATCCCAAAACTTTTACTTTTCAAATATGAATAATTCATTAAGTTACCACCATCAAAACTATTAGGTCAAGTTAGTGTTAATTATGGACTTTAGAAAGTCAAAATTCTTATATTCGGCCATCTTTCTTCTACTGGCGGTCTATTATACTCTTCCATTTCTGATGAATATTAATAATTGGGGAGTAAGAGACTGGGACCTTTTTACAAGTATTGCCGATATTCCGGCCGGGTCAATTATTTATTATGGTCAGTTTCCGTTTTGGAATCCCTATATGGGGGGTGGGAATATCCTTTTCCATCACCCTGAAGTGGGGGTGTTAACACCCTTTTTCCTGCTTTATTTGATTTTTGGGGCGGTAATCGGGTTAAAATTGCAGGTACTGATATGTTACTTCCTTGGCTTTTGGGGGAGTCACAGGCTAGCTTGTTCATTAAGTATAACCCGTTTATCTGCATTTGTAGTATCAGTAGCCTATTTTGGTTCGGTTCATTTTGCGCTTCATTTTGCCGAGGGGCATATTCCCTTCACTCATTTTGCCTTTATGCCCTGGTTTGTTTTTTTTGTTTTGCAATCGGAGCAATCGAAAAAAAATATCTTGTGGGCATCAATTACTCTTGCCCTGATGATTCTTGGCAATGGAGCGGCGATCCCATTGCTATATACGATGCTTTTTTCATTTCTATTGATAATCCTGCGCTCTGTACAAAGCAGGAATTTTACCGAATTAAAAAGTCTTGTTCTATCAACCATAGGGGGGATTGGTCTCTCGGCTATAAAATTTATCCCTATGGTCATTTATCTTATTCAGAATAAATGGCCCGGCAATCAGGATGAATCAATTTCATTGGGTGCTCTTGGTTCGATATTCTTTGGCTTAAAGCATTCTCTTTTTGCTAAAAATTTCGATGGCCAGTTCTGGGCCTGGCATGAATATGGGGCTTATATCTCTCCCATTCTGGCGTTACTTGCTCTTTATATCCTTGTAGTAAAATTCAAGCCACACTTTGTGTGGTTTACTTTGGCCGTTTTCTTTTTACTATTAGGTATGGGAAATTTTGGATGGTTGTCTCCCTGGGCAATTTTAAGTCATTTTCCGGGATTTAGTTCAGCCCGTTGTACCGGGAGAGCATTTCAATTTGTTATTTTATCAGTTGCCATCCTCGGCGGTTTCGGCTTTGACACCCTTAGGGTGTTTTTTGAAAAATTAACTAATAAAAATATCGGGAAAATAATCCTTCCATTGTTGGGGGGTATTGTAATCGGTACCAACATGGCTTTTGCCTGGCCGATTATGAACAGTGCTTTTCATCAAAAACCTGTCGAAGTTGTCCGATCATCAATTTTTCAACATGTGATAGATGACAAGGCTCATGCTTATCAGAATTATCTGGCCAACAAAGGATCGCTTATAACTCCCTGGTTGTCGGCCTATCATCCCAGCCGGGCGATTGTAGGTCCGGATGAGAATGTCCTGATGGAATATTTCAAGACGGGCGAAGCAGAAGTAATCAGGCGTGATTATAACAATAATG
Organism: uncultured Ignavibacteriales bacterium; assembly: GCA_964413795.1. Taxonomy (GTDB): domain Bacteria; phylum Zixibacteria; class MSB-5A5; order GN15; family FEB-12; genus DAOWMZ01. The sequence continues at coordinate 3,247 of CAYPUP010000072.1, read as the reverse complement.
AAATCACCTACGAACTTAATGGCCTTGTACCAGGGAAGATGATGATTTGTATGGGTTATGATCCGGGCTGGTATGCTGTTGACGGGCGTTTGTTAGTTGATGATCAAGGGGTTATAGCTTTGGATTTTGATAAGGGAAAGCATACTATTGAACTTAAATACCGCACTCCTTATTTTTATCCTGGAATGATAATATCATTATTGTCAATAACCTTAATTTGGCCTGTATTTAAAAAGAGGGAATAAAATAAACAGCTTCGCTGCCAGTCTTCCCATTGAAGTTGACATTTAATGAAATATAAGTTATTGTTGGCGGTTGAATGTTTATTTTAAAAATGGACTAAGTTGTTTGGAGATAAGATTTTGAACATTAAATGTTCTGTAAAAATACTAGGATTACTATTTATTTTCTTTTGGTTTACAAGAGGTAATACCTCTGCCCAATCAAATAATCCCGATAGTGCCGGGCAGGATTTTCTTGGCAGTTATCGTTATTTTGACCATCCGATTGATCCCGATATTTATTTAATCCGACCCGGAGATATTTTAAGGGTAACATTTATAGATGCTCATCTCTTCACGCTTGATTTGCCTGTTGATCCTGAGGGTAAAATTGTCCATGGTACTTTAGGAATATTTGATTTAGCGAATAAAACTCTTTCACAGGCGAAAGAAATTTTAAATGAGAAGCTCACCGGGTTATACAATGTCGATCAGATTGCCTTTTCAATTAATAAAAATCCCTCAAGAGTAGCCATAAATGTCAGTGGGGCTGTTAAAAAACCAGGACTTTACACAGCTTTTACTTCACAACGAGTTTCAGAAATATTGGATTCAGCTGGAGGAATCAGTTATTACGGATCAAATAGAAATATAATTTTTTCCGGCGGACCTAAGGATTTGGTTGTTGATCTTGACCGGGCTTTTTATTTGGGAGAGAATGAAAAAAATCCCTGCCTGTATGCCGGTTATAATATATATGTGCCGGGCAAGACCGATAAACGGGTTCAGGTTGTCGGCGAAGTAAATTCGCCTCGTGAAATAGAGTTTTTAGAAGGAAATGATCTGAATCTTATATTGGCTTTGGCCGGAGGCATTAGAAATACCGGCGACAGATCCAGAGTTGAAATTATTATTGATAATAAGCATGAGTTATATGACGGCCAGACTATACATCCGGGTGATGTGATTTTTGTCCCACTCAATCAAAGTGTCCTGGATAACAACGACCTCATAATATTTGGAGCAGTAAATAATTCCGGAAGATATCCCTATAAAGTGGGATTGAAACTAAGTGAATTAATATCCAATGCGGGCGGATTTACTCCCCGCGCCAATATAAAGAGAACGATAATTTTCCGGCCTGCGGTTATTGATGAATGGGGAAGGTCCACCACCCGCAGATACCCTCTTAAATGTGATGTTGGGTTGAATGAGATAGAGCTGAGACCGAATGATTCGATTTTTGTGCCGATTTTGGCAGGCTATGTTAAAATCGGCGGCGCCGTTATTAATCCCGGTCTATTTCCGTTTATTGAGGGGGAAAATGCCCAATATTTTATCAATTTAGCCGGTGGTTATCAACAGATAGCGGATAAGAAAATTATTGATGTTTATAATCCAATCTCTCGGGTGACCGAGACATTTTCACCGGAAGTAATTATACATGATGGTGATGTTTTAATGGTGCGAGTCCGCGAGGAATTAAAATGAACGAAAAACCAACCGGAAATTTCTGGTTTTTTCTGGAACTGATGGCTAAACGCCGTAATTTTATAATTTCTTTTGTAGTGATATTCACCCTGATAGCTGTTATCGTTTCGTTTGTCCTTCCCAAAAAATATAAAGCGACTGCAATTATTCTTCCTCCCAAAGATTTTTCAACCGTTACCCCGGGCGGAGGATATTTATCCGATGCTGTTTCATTGACCAAGGGGGTTAGTCTGCCTATTATGGTAACACCTTCGGATGTTTACGCCCAAATGTTAAAAAGCACTACAATAGCGGAGCGGATAATCGATACATTTAATTTGATGGAATATTATCATACCGATAATTTTACTGATACTTATGAAGTTCTCATGTACTATTCTGATTTCAGGGTTTCTGATGTCGGCCTTCTTGAAGTCTCTTTTATTGATAAAAATCCGGCTCGTTCGGCGGAAATTGCCAACACCTTTATAAAAGAGCTTGAAATTGTAAACAGAACGATTGTAAGCGATCGATTAAAACAGAATAAAGATTTTATCGAAGAGAGATTAAACAGCGTAAAAAACGAATTGGATTCCACGCGAAAAGTATTCGAGGAATTTCAGATGACCAATAAGGCTATCGACTTCAGCGAGCAGACCCGATTGGCGATTGATCAGGCTGTTGCATTGAAAATCAGGATGGCTGAACTCGATCTGAATATAAAAATTAAGGAAACCAAATTAGGCAAGGATCATTCCGATCTAAAAGAATTAGTACAGCAATATCAAACGGTAAAGGACCAGCTAAATACGCTGGAAAATAAAAATGCCGACAGTTCATTTTTCTCCCTACCCATTTCAGCTATCCCGTCACTGCGCGGCCAGTATGAAACGCTGTATAGCAGGGTTAAGGTGAATGAATCTCTTTATAAAATTTTGCTGGAGCAGTACGAACAGGTGAAGTTTCAGGAACAGGAAAATACCCCTGTATTATCGGTTTTAGACTGGGCGCGGATACCTGAAGTTCGCTACTCACCGAAACGAACCCTGATTGTCGTCAGTACTTTTGCCCTTTCTATGCTTCTGTCGATTTTGCTGGCTGCATTTGCCGAATACTACCAACGCCTGGAAAAAACAAGCCCGGAAGATTATAAGAGATTATCAATGTTCCTGCATTCTTTTTTGGGGTGGCTGCCGGGGATGAAACGATCCTAATAAACTTATAATATGATTTCGGGGTATAATATAAATCTGTTTTCAGATACGGCTTGTATAAACAAGTGAATTATAATTAAAAGAGTTAAGGTAAGATAATGGCGACTTCAATTATTTCAAATTCAGCTGCTATAGGTAAAGATACGATAATCGGTGAATTCTGCGTCATTGGTGATAAAGTCAATATTGGTAATAATACGGTAATTGGGCATAATGTGACCATTCATGCTGATACGATAATTGGCGATAATGTTCGAATCGATGACGGAACGGTTATAGGTAAACTTCCGATGCGGGCCGCCAACTCTGCGGTAACCAAGGATCAGGAATTACCTCCCTGCA
>CAYPUP010000071.1:0-8618 GCA_964413795.1 uncultured Ignavibacteriales bacterium | reverse complement strand
ACACAGAGAGGGCATCAACTTATCCTGAGAAAACCAGAGCATTTGTAGGAATCCTGTGGATTTTATCCATTATACAAGTAGTTTTGGGGACGCAGTTTCGTGAAAGTGTTGAGCGGGCCATAATAAGATTTCCTTTGCTCTCTGAATCCGATCTGTTAATGCATGTTGGATGGGTAAAAGTAATTCACCCCCTTCTCGGTATTGCTGTAGCTGTATTGAGTTATTATATCTCTATAATGATTCTTGGTAAAAGCAAAAACCCATCATCATTAAACTGGCAGTCAGCCTGGGCTATGCTGGGTTTGGTTGTGATTTCATTATTTTTAGGTTTGCAGATGGTTGCCTTTGGGATCAATCCGGTCGCACAGGTTTTACATCTATGGGTATCAGCCCTTATGGTTGGGGTAGTTTTAATTTCCTATACCGCTCTTGGCCATAAACAGGAGGCATTATGAGTACAAAAAAAACTTATCCAAAATTGCTGATTATGATTGTTGCGGCGATGCTTCTGTTTGGAATTATGGCAGCCCTTGTAATCAATCAGGCTAATAAATCAAGATCCAAACTACAAGTTTGGAATACTCTCACTGATTTTGAATTTACTGCCGCCCATGACGGCCAACCATTTGGTTTGAAACAAATGAAGGGGAAGCTTACAGTTGTCGATTTTATTTTTACCCGTTGTAAATCTGTTTGCCCGGTAACGATGTCAAATATGGCTGAGTTGTACAACCTCTATGAAGGCTCGGATAAAGTGCAGTTTGTATCTATCTCGGTTGATCCTGAAAATGATTCGCTGGCCGTTTTAAATGATTTCGGAAAAAAATATGGAGTGCATGATAACCGCTGGATTTTTTTGATGGCTCCAATCGAAGAAGTTGCCAAAGTATGCGAGAAGGATTTTATGCTTTCGGCCGATAATCTTCCCGGCGGGCATACCTCCAAATTTATTCTGGTCGATCAGGACGGGAATATCAGAAGTTACCATGAAGGGCTTGACAGCGAAGCCATGACCGCCCTCAAAAATAACATCCGCCAGTTAGCCCGGGAAATGCCATGAGTATTACCGATCTTCCTCTGGTAAATGCTGTCCTAAATACATGCAGTTTTATTCTGTTATTATCAGGATATGTTTTTATTAAGCAAGGGGACAGCGCGACCCATAAAAAGTTTATGGTCTCGGCGACGATAACATCGGCTTTATTTCTGATTTCATATATTATTTATCATAATGCGGTCGGTTCGGTTCCATATCCTTATCATAACTGGACCAGGACGCTTTATTTAATCATTCTTATCCCGCACATAATATTTGCAGCTTTGATGGTGCCGTTTATATTGACCCTACTGCGATTTGCATTTTTAGAGAAATTCGATAAACATAAAAGACTCGCCAAATTTGTTTGGCCGGTATGGATCTTTGTCTCTTTAAGCGGCTTGATAATTTATCTGATGTTGTATCATCTATAAATTATTTATTGGCATTTTCCATCTTAGCCCAGGTATCTCTGAGGGTAACGGTGCGATTGAATACTAATTTATCTTCAGTAGAATCTTTGGAATCTACACAGAAATACCCAAGCCGTTCAAACTGGTAGCGAATCCCCGGCATGGCATTTTTAAGGCTGGGTTCTACCAGGGCAGTGACTACCTCAAGAGAATTCGGATTAATAGTATCCTTGAAATCTTCTCCATCTTTAACATTCAAAGGGTTTTCAACTTTAAACAAACGATCATACAGCCTGACTTCCGCTTCAATAGCATGGACAGCCGAGACCCAGTGAATGGTCCCTTTTACCTTACGGCCATCGGGTGAATTTCCTCCCCGTGATGCCGGGTCGTAAGTGCAGTGTATTTCAATAATCTCCCCGTTGTCATCCTTAACCATATCAGTACAGGTAATAAAATAACCATACCGGAGGCGAACCTCCTGGCCGGGAGCAAGACGGAAATACTTTTTCGGGGGATCTTCGCGGAAATCCTCTTTCTCAATATACAATTCTTTTGAGAAGGGAACTTTCCTTGTACCGGCAGATTCATCTTCTGGATTATTGATTGCCTCCATCTCTTCTACCAGATCATCGGGATAATTGTCAATTACTACTCTCAGAGGATTAATCACACCCATGACGCGTAGAGAATGTTTGTTCAGATCCTCCCTAATAGCAAACTCCAAATCAGCAACAGCTACGATGCTTTCCCGTTTCGACACTCCAATCTTGTCACAGAAATTACGAATCGAGGCAGGAGTATAGCCCCGTCTTCTGAATCCTGAAAGGGTAGGCATACGGGGGTCGTCCCATCCGGTGACATAGCCGCCTTCGACTAACTCCCGCAATTTGCGTTTGCTAAGAACCGTATAACTTATATTCAGACGGGCAAATTCAATTTGCTGCGGATGATGAATACCAAGCTTTTCTACAAACCAGTCATATAACGGCCGGTGGGCCTCAAATGAAATATCACATATAGAATGGGTAATTCCTTCGATAGAATCAGACTGTCCATGAGCCCAGTCATACATTGGATAAATACACCATTCATCACCTGTATTATGATGGTAAGCATGAAGAATGCGGTACATAATCGGATCGCGCATATTTAAATTACCGGAAGCCATATCGATTTTTGCCCTTAGAACTTTTGCCCCATCAGGGAATTCACCCTCGCGCATTCTCTTAAATAAATCAAGATTCTCTTCAATTGACCTATTGCGATATGGGCTTTCTTTACCCGGTTCGGTCAAAGTCCCTCGGTATTCCCGAATTTGATCGGCCGTCAGGTCGCATACAAAAGCGTGGCCGTCTTTAATCAATTTAACGGCATATTCATAAAGTGTCCCGAAATAGTTAGAGGCATAAAACAAACGATCTTCCCAGTCAAAGCCGAGCCATTTGATATCCTCGATCATTCCATTGACATATTCAACTTCTTCCCGACTGGGATTGGTGTCATCGAATCTCAGGTTGCATTTGCCATTGTAGGTTTTAGCTAATCCAAAATTAAGGCAGATAGATTTGGCATGACCTATATGCAGATATCCGTTAGGTTCCGGAGGGAATCGTGTATGAACTCTCGCTTCGTTTTTATTATTGGCGATATCCTCATCGATGATATTTGTTATGAAATTTCCCGAACGGGTTGATTCTATATTGTCCATTTTAATCTCACTTTTCTTAGTTCAAAATACATACAAATAAATAAGGATTTAATTTAATATAAAAAATCTTATCTACCAACAAAAAGGTGCAAATGATACGCTTATTTTTGATATAAATCAATTACTTTCAAAACATTATAAATATATTAAAATAAAATATTGCCATTTACGATCTTTGATGTTATTGTTTAAAAATCAAATGGCATGATAGTTAAAAATAAAAGGTCTGTTAATGCAGCAGAAAGACAAATCAAGGCGTACATTTTTAAATCGATTGTTATCAGGTGGTGTAATAGCCCTGCTCGGTGCAATTTTCTACCCGGTTTTTAAATTTTTGATGCCCCCCAAATCAATTGAAGCTAATGTCTCGCAGGTTAAGATTCCATTTTCCAAAGAAGAAATCGCTGAGGATCCTAAAAAGGCAAAGAATTTTAAATTCGGACGTTCACTCGGTATAATCTTTTTAACCGAAACGGGTGATCTCAAAGCGTTATCTGCTACCTGCACTCATCTTGACTGCACCGTTCAGCACCGCCCCGACCTGGGGATAATCTGGTGTTCCTGCCACAACGGGCGTTATGATCTGGATGGTAAAAATATCTCTGGTCCGCCTCCCAAACCTCTGGAAAAATTTGTAGTAAATGAGGTTGGCAAAGATATCTTTGTTTCGAAAGAGGGGGTTTAGTGTCAGGCGAACACTATTTTTTCTCTCCCGAGAACAAAGCCTTCAACTGGATTGACCAGCGCTTGAAGATCAATTCTCTCGTTGAATACATGGGTTCCAAGGTTGTTCCCAAACACAGCCATTCCATCTTTTATTATCTCGGCGGGGTTACTCTTTTCCTTTTTCTGGTTCAGGTTGTATCCGGTATTTTATTATTAATGTATTACCGCCCCGGCGCTGAATCGGCTTATGAATCGGTCCGTTTTATAATTTCGGAAGTTTCCTTCGGCTGGCTTATCAGATCGATACATTCCTGGTCGGCCAATCTGATGATTCTGGCTGCTTTTCTGCATATGTTTACCATCTTTTTTACCCAGGCTTATCGCAAACCGCGTGAGATTACCTGGTATACCGGCGTTGGTCTTTTAGGTTTGGCGATGGCTTTTGGATTCTCAGGCTATCTGCTTCCCTGGAATGAACTGTCCTTTTTTGCTACCAGAGTCGGGACAGGAATGGCTGGAGCAATTCCCTTTATTGGTGAAACTCTTTTAACCGTAATGCGGGGCGGGGAGGAAGTTACCGGGGCAACTATTGGAAGATTTTTTGGCTTGCATGTAGCAATTTTACCAGCTGTAACGGTTGGATTATTGTCTCTGCACCTTATTTTTGTTCAACGCCAAGGGATGAGCGAACCGGTTGGGTGGGTGGAGAAAAAACCTGAAGAAAAAAAATATATGAAATTTTTCCCGAATTTTCTTTATCGGGATATTTTAGTCTGGCTTATTGCTCTAAATATACTGGCCTTGTTAGCTGTAATTTTCCCCGATGGTATCGGAGTGGTACACTGGCCCCTCGGTGAAAAGGCTGATCCTTTTGCAGCCCCGCCGGCGGTTATAAGGCCGGAGTGGTATTTTATGTTTGCCTTTCAGGCTCTGAAAATGCTTCCGGCTCATATCTGGCTTATTGAGGGGGAGCTTTTTGGAATTATAGTTTTTAGTATAGGCGGATTAATTTGGCTATTGGTCCCATATCTCGACTGTAAATCTCAGCAGGATAAAAAATCAAAACTGTTTATTAGTTTCGGGATATTCGTGATCGCTTTTATTTTATTTATGACAATTTACGGTTATCTGGTTGAATAAAGGAATGATTGTGTTAAAATCCATATCTCTGATATCTTTGTTTTTACTAAGCTTTATAGCTTCAGGCATGGCTCAGGTGGATAACTGTATGACCTGCCATCAGGAGATGGAAGACGATTATGGTCCCTCGCATAAATTTGTCAAAGATATCCATTTCCAGCAGGGCTTGCATTGTTACGATTGCCATGGGGGTGATCCAACATTGGAAGATATGGAAGATGTTTATAAATCGTCAGGTTTTATAGGCGTACCCGATCATTTTGAGGTTCCCCAATTTTGCGCCCGATGCCACAGTAGTGCCGATTATATGCGCGATCATAATCCGGCTCTACCGGTTGATCAACTGGATAAATATAAAACCTCGGTTCATGGCCAGAGATTATTTAAAAATAAAGATAAGAAAGTTGCCAATTGTATCTCATGCCATACCGTTCATGAGATCGGCGATGCCAAGCTTCCCCATTCCAGTACCCACCCTCTGAATCTACCCCAAACATGCGGCAACTGTCATGCCAATATAGAATATATGGCTGAATATAATATCCCAACCGACCAGCTTGATGACTACAAGCAATCAGTGCATGGGATTGCTCTACTGGAACATAAAGACCTTGGGGCGCCTGCCTGTAATGACTGTCATGGCAATCATGGGGCATCTCCCCCTGGGGTAAGCTCGTTATCGGCAGTTTGCGGTATGTGCCATGCTATCGAGGCGCAGTTGTTTAATGCCTCAAGACATCGCCCGGCTTTTGAAGAGAATGATTTTCCCATGTGCGAAACCTGTCATTCCAACCATAAGATCGTCAATCCTTCTGATGAAATGATTGGTTCCAAAGAACCGGCTCTGTGCGTGCAATGCCATGCGGCTGATGATGGTACTGAAGGGCTGGTCACAGCTGACAGTGTAAAAGTTATGTTGAACCGATTATTATCTGCCAGAGATACAGCCAATGTAATCCTCAAAGATGCCATGCATAAAGGGATGATGACCACTGATGAAGAATTCCTGATGAAAGAAGTTGATCAGACGGTAATCCAGACCAGAACTCAAATTCATTCATTTAACATTGACTCACTGATTCCCAAAGCAGAGGCTGGAATCCAAAAGGCCGATTCCACCAGGATTAATTCGGCAAAACTGATTGATGAATATTACTTCCGCCGCAAGGGACTCGGAGTTGCCACCATAATTATTACATTGCTGGCCTTTGTTCTCTATCGACGGATTAAGCTGATCGAAAAGAATAAATAATAGCAACAGATCAGTTTCTTCTCTAAATAAAATCCTGTATCTTATCTTGTGATTATTATAATAAGATTGTTTAAAATCTTTTGTGACTGGAAATGACGGAGACAAGCCCCGTCACTACGCGCTAATTGCAGTTATCCCACGTAGAGGGCAGCCTTGTGTCGCCCGAATAATAGACTAAGTGATGCTTTTAAATAATACATTACTTTTTCAACAAAACCATTATCTTTAGCACAGGTATTTGATTATGGATATAATTGCAAAATTAAAAAAGACAGCCTCAGATCGAACTCTTCTTTTGGATGGGGCTATTGGCACACTAATCCAATCAATGGGATTGGAAGAGAATGATTTCCGAGGTGACAGATTTAGAGATCATACTTCAGTTCTTTCGGGTAATTATGATATTTTAACATTAACCAAGCCTGAATTAATCTCATCTATTCATAAATCATATCTTGAGGCTGGAGCGGATATTATCAGAACAAATACTTTTAGCAGTTCTGTTCTGGAACAGGCTCACTATAAAACCTCAGCGTACATTTATGAAATCAATAAAACAGCAGTTGAATTAGCAAAAGAAGAAGCGGATAAATTTTCATCTTTAAATCCGTCTAAACCAAGATTTGTGGCCGGAGTGATTGGGCCAACCCGATATACCTGTTCGAAAAAAGCTGCTGATAGCTTTGGATTTGATTTTAGATCATTTAAGGAATTTAAAAAATCCTATATGCCTCAGGTACAGGGATTGATTAATGCGGGAGTGGATTTCCTTTTGGTTGAAACTATCTTCAGTGCAGATAATGCCAGGGCTGCATTGTCGGTGTTAAATGAAATATGTAACAACTCATTTCCGATTTGGCTTTCGGCGACAGTTATTCCAAAATTCAATAATAGAGATATTGAAAACCTGATAAATGAACTCATAAAGCTATCAAATGATTATAATGTGTTTTGTATTGGATTGAATTGTTCCACGGAATGTGAAAATAGAAATAATCATCTCAAAAAAATAAAAGATGAAGCCGGTTTATTGGTATCAATTCATCCCAGCGCCGGCTTGCCTGATAATAATTGGAAATATCCTCACTCGAAAGAAATATTCTCAAATTCTATTAAGAGAATGTTAGATAATAAGTTGGTGGATATTGTTGGCGGTTGCTGCGGCACAACTCCCGAATATACAAGAATGCTATCAGAAAAATAAGCTACTCGATTAAATCCTGAATCATAAAAATATGGTATATTTATCAATTTCAACCAATTGATGGAATATTCTATATTGTGAAATATTTCATTTGCTCAAATAGTCAAAATAGGCTAATAAGTAGAATATGAAGAATTAAAATTTGCATTTTTTATAAATATGATTATTCGCACATGAGGCAATATTTTTGAATTTAATTTTCACCCATAAGTTTATTGTGCATTGAATTGTTATAGTTAAAATAAACGAACTGTAACTTATTGATAAATAATGAGATGCGAACGAGGGTGCAAATGGTGCTCATGGCTTGATGCTGGTTCGAAAAATCGATAATTAAACCTATGCAATTAACTGGATAATATTAATTGTTAATAATGGTTTAAAAACTAACCGACATATTGTATGACGGTTCGATTTTTGGAATGTTTGCACATTTTAAAATGCGGAAGATTAAGGTATCTTTTGTCGTAATTGCTTGACAATTAAAAGTCGATTGTGTTACTTTTGTCACAAAGTTGCTGAACCAAAGGGTTCATTTTGAGAATAAACTGGCTTCGTATTCTATATTAATGACGGAGCCATTAAGGAAAACCTGAGCTTCTGCCTGAGAAGGGTAAGGGCTTCAAGGAGAACAATATGGCCGAATATGAACCGGTCCAGGATGTAATTCAAGCTGATACATTAGTTGTCGGGGGTGGAATTGCGGGTATAACTACTGCTATTGAAACTGCTGAATTGCAAAAACATGTCATCCTGGCAGAAAGACTTCCATCGATAGGCGGACGGGTAGCGGGAATGAATCAATATTTCCCAAAACTCTGCCCCCCTACCTGCGGGATCGAGATTAATTTGAAAAGACTGCGTATCAACCCTTACGTGCGGGTTTTAACCTTGACAGAAGTGACCGATGTCTCAGGTACACCGGGGGATTATACCGTTTCCCTTACCCTAAAACCACGCTTCGTTAACGATAAATGCACTAATTGTGGAAAATGCGCCGAGGTCTGCGAGATTGAAAGAGATAATGATTTCAATTACGGCCTTGATAAAACCAAAGCCATCTATCATCCTCACGTTATGGCTTACCCTAATCGTTATGTGATTGATCCTGAATTTGCCGCTGATCCTGCTATGAAAAAATGTGTTGATGCCTGCGAATACGGTGCTATTGATCTGGATATGAAACCACGTATGAT
>CAYPUP010000070.1:0-8635 GCA_964413795.1 uncultured Ignavibacteriales bacterium | reverse complement strand
CCCCTGCTGCAGGGACAACTTTTTACATGTTGATAGGCTGCTTCAAAAAGTTGTTCCCGCTCCTTTAACAACTTCTCCGATAAACCGACCCCTTCGGGAATGTTTTCATAGATATATATCGCTGGTCTTTCCTCAAATGGAGATCGTACCTGAGAGATAGACCGCAAATCACGAGGATCACACATTACCCAAAGCGGGGCAATTTTGCCTAACACATTTGCCAATCCTCTCAGTGCTCCCCCAAATTCAGCCGTACTGATATTAATTCTAAAGGGAATATCTCCCGGATAAATTATCCAGAAAGCGCTGGTATGCATTTCAAGTTCCGGTAAATTCAGTTTACCTGATCCGACATTCTCATGAGTTTTAAATTTTATCTTCTTGAACAGAACCGTGACACTGGTAACGGTCACCTCGCCGCATTTTAACTGAACATCTCCAAACGCTTCCTCCTGATTGACTGCGAGAACCTTAAGATCGGTTTTTGTCTCAGCATCGGTGTAGTAGTCTACTTCGACCTCTTTGACATAAGCTTTGCGGCCCTCCCAGTCCAGGTTTGTAACCTGGTATTGCTGCGCATTGTGGAGATAGATTGCCTGCGGGTGCAAAAATACAGGAGCGGAATGATAATCCACTTCGCCGATAACTCTCGAATTATCACTCTCATTGAGAATAACAAAATTCTCGTGGGATACAGAACGCAGAGATACCTGTTGAGCCGGGTAAATGTCCGATGACCAGTGAAAGCGATTGCCCGAATGGCGCACAAGGTTGGCCTCTTCAAGATATTCCATAATTTCACGCGTGCCATCAATTGCCAGATATTCCTGCTCATCGATTGGTAATTCAAAAGCAGCGCATTTCAGATGGTTGGCTCTGATAATAAGATTGTTAGGATCGATGATTCCCGATTCGGGCGTGCGGTCAAAAATATATTTTGGTTCAGCGGAAAGAAATTGATTGATGGCGGTCGAGTTTGAAACTAATATAGTCAAAGAAGTACTGCTCCGCCTGCCGGCTCGTCCAGCCTGCTGCCAGAGTGATGCTATCGAGCCGGGGTAACCTACGATAATCGAAACATCCAAACTGCCGACATCGATGCCGAGTTCCAGAGCATTAGTCGAAACGACACCGGTGATATCACCGTTTCGTAAGCCCTGTTCAATCCGCCGGCGTTCATTGGGTAGATAACCGCCCCTATAGCCGGCGACATTAATCCCCTTGCCGAATTGACCGGCAAGTTCATCGCGAAGATAAGTGAGCATTATTTCTACATAGAGGCGATAATGGGCAAAAATTATCGTTTGTACTTTATGCTTAAGGAACATGGTAGCTAAGCTTGTAGCTTCATTGATAGCCGATTTACGAATTCCTAACTGTTTGTTTATAACCGGCGGGTTATATATCAGAAAGTGTTTGGCTCCAGCCGGAGAGCCGTTGTTATCAACAAGAGAAATAGTTTCACTGGTAATTCTTTCGGCCAATTCAACCGGATTGGCAATCGTTGCCGAACAGCAGATAAACTGCGGGTTGGAGCCATAGAATTTACAGATTCTTCGGAGACGCTTGATAACATTAGCGAGATGGGAACCAAAAATACCCCGATAGTGATGAATTTCATCGATGACAACATACTCAAGATTTTCAAAGAGTTTAATCCATTTGGTATGATGGGGCAATATACCGGCATGAAGCATATCCGGATTGCTAATTACGATATGACCGGCGGATCTAATCAGTCTTCGGGCTGTTTGCGGCGTGTCGCCATCGAAAGTATAAGTTTTAATATCGATATCAAGCTTTTGTATCAAATTATAAAGCTCGCTAAGCTGATCCTGCGCTAAGGCTTTGGTGGGGAAGAGGTACAATGCCCGGCAATTTGGATTTTTGATTATTTTATCAAGGACAGGAATATTATAACATAATGTTTTACCCGATGCGGTTGGAGTCACTACTACAATATTCTCTCCGTTTATAACTTTTGTTATTGCTTCCCCCTGATGGGAATATAGCCTTGTAATGCCAGTTTCATTAAGTGAAGCTACTAATCTTGGGTTAAGATCATGAGGGAAGTCAACATATTTGGGGGGGCGGGCAGAAAATGATTTCCAGTGGGTAATGTTGGAATTAATTCTCTGATCGTTACGAAGAAGATCAATAATCTGTTCAAGATTCATATTGCCCTCGTGATAATACAATTAGGATTTATTTGTGGATGATTAGTAAAGAAATAAAGCAGGCAAAGCCTGTCAGACCAGACTGACCATCTTACGTTTGCATATATCGCAGAAATTATTCCCTTTATTATCAATATCCGACATATCATGGCTGTAATAATTGACACATTTGGGATTACGGCACTCGGATACATCAAAAAGATGAGCCAGTTGATGCAGGGATTCTTTATACAATCGGGGGTAGACCTGGGAATCGTTTTCCGGTAATCCATAAAACTCCTGTCTAATTTGCCATAATGAAACCACTGCCGTACCGGAGATTGTATCAGCATGGCCGATTATCGAATTTTGATCAGGAAGATAAAGATCATCTTCACATACCCCAATCACTTTTTCACGGGAATTAGCTTTAACCCGCTCCAGTTTGGACATAATCACCATGGCGTAATATTGTCCGCGTATTACGTTTTGAGCTTCCTGAGGGAGCTTCATCCCCTTTAATATATCAACTGAACGATTAAAAATAGGACCAAGATCTGCAGCGAGGCGATTGACTATCATAAAATCAACTTCGCCAAGAGGAACTACTACAATTTTAGATTTCAAAGCTGCCATCAATAATTAACCTGCTGTAAAAAATCGGTCCTTCGAGCCGGTCGGGGATACATTAACAGTTACTTTACTCATACATTTTGGACACCAGCCTACAAAAGCCTTCCCGTCCTTATTTAAATATATACGGGAATAAACATGGCAGCATTTAAAATACATACCAAGAAATGGGCGCTTTGTTTTATTGTCTCTCTGATCCATACGAATAATATTGTAAAAAACAGTCAATTATGCAACAGGCAGGCAAAGCCTGCTTTATTAAATAAATTATTTTTACTGATTGATGCAGTTTTTTAACTCCTTCATAATTGAAACTGAAGATGAACTGCCCAATCTTGATGCGCCGGCACTAATAAATGCCCGACATTGTTCAAGAGTTGCTATTCCTCCCGATGCTTTTACTTCGATCTGTCCCTTCGACGCTTGATGAAGAATTTTAACCTGCTCAGGAGTAGCTCCACCGAAAAATCCAGTGGAAGTTTTTACAAATTGAGCTCCTCCGTTTATAACTGCTTTTGTAGCATCAATCATCTGAGTGTTACTCAGCATTCCGGCTTCGATTATGACTTTAAGAATTACATTACAAGGAAGGGCGTCCCTGATACTTTTTATCTCTTTTTCTGCCAGCTTGAAATTGTTGGCTGTTAGCCATCCAATATTTGCCACCATATCAATTTCATGAGCGCCATCATTTACACCCTGTACAGCTTCTTTTACCTTGATGTCAGTAGTATTTGCACCTAAAGGAAATCCACAAACAGATAATATCTTAACGCTGGAATTATGAAGTAACTCTTTAACTCTTGAAACCCATGTTGGGTTTATTGCAATGGCAAAAAATTTGTATTCAACAGCTTCCAGGCAGATTTTTATGATATCTTTTTCAGTAACATTTGATTTTAATGCAGCATGATCAAACTTAAGATTCAGATCTTTTAAAATATCATTATTCATTTATAATCCAAATTACTGTATTTCATTTAAAAATGATGTCCCCTTGAAATTATGCCCAATTCCAAATATTTCTGCAATGGTGCAGGCGACATCAGAAAATGTCTCTCTGATTCCTAAATTAATATCGGCTTGGCCTTCTTTGGAGAAAGTCAATAATGGAACATATTCACGGGTATGGTCGGTATGTTTGATATAAGTAGGGTCGCAGCCATGATCGGCAGTAATTATCAACAGATCGTCTGAATGCAATTTTGCCAATATCTCCCCAAGTTTAAAGTCAAATGCTTCCAACGCATCGGCAAAGCCCTTAACATCCCGTCGATGACCCCATAGCATATCAAAATCAACCAGGTTTGAAAACAACAATTTATGCTGTTTATTATGTTCAACAGCATTAATAATTACCGATAAACCCTCATCATTATCAGCAGTTTTGATATGATCATCAAATCCCCGTTCAGCAAACAGATCCCATATTTTGCCGATAGCGAGGGATGAAAATTTTTTCTTATTCATTAAATCCATAATTGTATCTGAGTGGGGAGTTAATGAAAAATCCTTTCGTCCTTTGGTGCGAATAAAATTACCCGGTTTGCCTATAAATGGTCGGGCAATAACTCTTCCAACAGCATGTTCTCCGGTCAGCATGTCTCTTGCAATTTGGCAATACTCATATTGTTTTTTGAGAGGGTAGATTTCTTCATGAGCTGCCATTTGCCATACCGAATCTGCAGAAGTATATAATATTATCGATTTAGATTTAAGATGTTCTTCACCAAGCTCTCTTATGATTTCAGTGCCAGAAGCAGGAATATTTCCAATAGTCGTTATGCCAGTCAGTTCTTCAAATTTTTTAACAAGTTCAAATGGAAATCCATTAGGATAAGTAGGGAAGGGCTTATCGAGAATTACGCCCCCGATTTCCCAATGACCGCTGGTGGAATCTTTCCCGGGAGATTTTGGTTTCATCCTGCCAAAACAACCTGTGGGAGTAAAACTCGGATTTATTTTTAAAATTGGGACAATATTTCCAAGCCCAAGTCTCTGACAATGGGGCATATTTAATCCGCCCCTTACTTCAGCTACATGGGGGAGAGTACTGGCGCCATTGTCGCCATATTCACCGGCATCAGGAAGCTCGCCGACACCACAGGCATCGATAATAATTATAATAACCCTGTTAAATGGCATGGAGGTAAAGTAGAAAAAAGTTTATGATTTGTAAATAACAACTTGAATAAACCGCCAGACATTGTGTCCTTTACATAAATTATGATTAAATTTAATTTCTACGGTTTTACAAATTCAATCAATTTATATTCCGAATCGGTATCCACTTTAACAAAATAATCCTTCATTTTGCCTTCGGATAATCGCGTACGTTTACCATCGATAACCCAATGCTCTTTGAGCAGTACAGTTATACCTTCATCATATGCAAAGAATATTGTACTGGAAGTCATGATATTGTCCACCCCTGTTCTCATGGTTGTATCTTTCGGATCCGGCACAAGTGGTATTACCAGCGTTCCTTCGCATTCGATAACGGCACAGTTATATCCATTTACCAATTTAATCTCTTTGAATTTATAAGTAGTAGAGGGTTTCATAATCGTACCATCGGATAAAACCACTTCGGTCGATTGTGTCCAGCTCTCGCCGGGGGAGATTTTATTGGCGGGGAATTCCGGCATTCCCTGCTCATAGATGCTTTTTATATATTCCCGGGTAGCGGCATTTTCTTCATCCGCGAAAATGATATCATAAACTTTTCCATTCGGTTGAGCCTTTAATTTGATCTCACGACTCATTTCTTTTTTCTCGATTTTGGTAGAATCTTCTTCAGAAGGAGTCTCAAAATACCAGGTATCCATTTCGGTTATAGTAGCAGAACCATCATCAAGGATATCAGATATGGTTTGTTTTACATCGGCAGAAATCGAAGTCGTGTAGTTTTTTACGATGGAGTCATTTTCGGTAACAGTGACTTCTCGATTTAAGACCTGTTCATAAGCCAATTATGTGTCCGGAATAAATTTATAGCTAAGCAGGATACTTTTTTGACCCTGATCACAGCTAATCACTATTATGACACCTAAAATTACCAGGATGGCGGCGGTTACTTTTTTCAAACTAATACTCCCTATAATCAAAAACTTAAATTATTCTGTAATTATCATTAACTCCGGTAGAACGGCAAATCTTCCAAGAATCCCTGGTATTCCAACCAGAAGCATTCCCTGAGCCAAATGGCGCTGATCTTTAACTGAAAAGAGAGGCTTGTTATCAGATGATAAAAGATCGCGGACATCAGCGGTGGCAAAAATAGGGCGTCCGGATTCGGTTCCGGCAAAAGTAACCTGTTTTTGCTGAGAACCCAGCAATAAAGCTGTAAATAATATGGCCAAGGCAGCGGCAGCTGAGATTATTGATCTCAAAAGGGCGTTACGCCTAATAGATATCAGCTCGCTTTGTGATCGATGGCCAGAATCAACCGGTTCGATATTTGTAGTCTTAGCTTTAATAAGCCCGGTTACTTCTGACCAATATTCCTCACTTGGTTCAAAAACTTTGGCTTTACTCAGCAGGTTTTTGATCTGCTTTAATTCTTCAAATTCTCTCTTGCAGTTTGCGCAGGTTTCAATGTGTTTCATCACCTGGGCTTTCTGTTCATTCGTCAATTCATTATCAACCAATTGATCGAGACAAGAAAGAGTATTTTGGCATGTCATTTTACTCCCCTTTCTTCAGGCGTCGTCCCAAAATTTTCCGCAACTTATTTCTGGCTATATGGAGGTTTGATCTCACGGTCGCTTCCGGACATTCAAACATATCTGCTATTTCGGATTTGGAGTAGCCCTCGATGTCGTGTAAGATGGCGGTTAACCTCTGCTTTGGCGGCAATTCAGTTAAAGCCTGTTTTATTTCCTCCAATAGCTTTTTATTTGCAAATTCCTCACTCGGCGTGGCCACACTTTTGGATAACCTGAGCTGAATTTCTCCTGGCAGTTCGGAGCTGTCATCGCCAATATTGCTGTGGCCTTTTTTCCTGCGAATCAGATCAATTGCATAATTAGTCGCAATCCTAAGCAGGAAAGTAGAGAAATATTTTACATTGGCAAGCTCCTTACGTCTCTTAAAGACTCTGACAAATGTTTCCTGTACAACTTCATCGGCATCAAGGTGGTTTCCTAACATCTGGAAACCTATCGAGTAAACTTTCTGCCGAAACCTTTTAATCAGTTCAGCAAAAGCCCTCTCGTCTCCGCCTACAAAGCTGTCAACTAACTCCGGGATTGTTTTTGTCATACCCCGTTCAAATCTGTTTCTATTTTAAGAACGTTTCAGAGCGTTATCTGTTTAATATTAGTCAAAAAAATATATTGACTGTTTTAAAAAGATAGCTTATGGTGGTTTCATTGTTTTGTCAATCTTTTTTTAGACAATGACTTAGGGGAAATTTCTTACTAATGGACTCCTCTTTGATTCAGACTCATAAATATAAATTTTTTACTGTCGGGGCAATTGGGACTTTTATGTCAACACTCGACGGTTCAATTCTGAATGTTGCCTTGCCTACAATAGCTGATCAGCTTAAATGTAATATCAATTTAGTTGCCTGGGTTATATTGGCTTATTCCCTGACCGTTGTCTCATTGATGATGATTTTCGGTGCCTGGACCGAGAGAAAAGGATATGCCTTTGCATATAAATTTGGATATCTGTTTTTCATAACCGGATCAATACTATGCGCCCTAAGCAATTCTATACATTTCCTGATTTTCGGGAGAGTTGTGCAGGCTATCGGGTCAGCTATGTTTCAGGCTGTTGGGCCGGGTATGGTTTCTACTGTCTTTCCCGAAAAAGAACGGGGCAAGGGGATAGGAATGATGGTAATGATGGTTGCCGGCGGAATGATGGCTGGTCCTCCATTGGGAGGATTCATCCTGCAATATTTCCCCTGGCAGTCAATTTTCGTTGTTAATCTTCCAATAGGGTTAATCGGAATTACGTTGGCGTTAAAATATTTCAAAATTCTTCCAAAACCGAATCAGTTTAAAAAGATGTATATAGCTGGGGCTTTATCAATTTCCATTGCTATGCTCACTGGTATGCTGGCTTTATCATTGATGGAAAATTATACTATATCTGATTTCAGAGTTCTGGGATTAGGAATCATTTCTGTTATATCTATGATTTTATTCTATCGGTTTGAATCAAATCCTGATAAAGCTCTAATAGGAACTTATCTGTTCAAAAACCGTCAGTTTTCTACTTCTCTAATATCAGCTATTTTGATGTTTATTGCGATGTCGGGAGCAATTATACTTATTCCTTTTTATCTGGAGCGGGTTAAAGATTTTGAACCGCAAACGGTAGGCATGTTTTTGATGATATTTCCGATTGTGATGTTTATCATTGCCCCCTTATCAGGAAAGCTTTCAGATAAAATCGGATTTCGTCTGTTAACTACAACAGGTATGATAATTTTTGCTTTTGGACTTTATCTTTTAACTTTTCTTGATATTGATACAACCAATCGATACATCATCATCTCAATAATCATAATCAGCTGCGGTACGGCCATTTTTAATTCTCCTAATTCGTCGGCAATGATGGGATCGGTTGACAAAACCAAAAGAGCTGTTATCTCCGGTATTATAGCGACTTCAAGAAATATAGGAATGGCTCTTGGGGTGGCTATTGCAACATCTCTATTTGCTTATTTCCAAACTCATGTTATCGGAATAAATGATGATGCGACTATCAATTTTGTTAATGCATATCAGCCGGTTGTTAAAATCTCAGTAGTGATTGCTCTTATTGCTGTCCCTTTTTGTTTTATCCGCCAAAAATAGATGGCTTCTATAGTAAATATTTCCCGTAATCTC
>CAYPUP010000069.1:0-8730 GCA_964413795.1 uncultured Ignavibacteriales bacterium | reverse complement strand
ATAAAAATGTAATCAGATAGCTTTCGGTCTCACGTAAAGTCTCTTTTTTGCGGCCATAAGTATTGTTAACTAAAGCTCCAATTATAAGTGAGACTAGATTTGAAGTCAGATCATTATTAAAATCCCCGCGTATCTCGCCAGTCTCTTCTCCCCGGCGTACAATTTCCTCGACATATATAACAAGATGCCGTTCCAGATCAATTCCCTGAAGACTGACAGCGGAATGATCAATGGCTCTGGTTGCAAACAGGTAAAATTTTTCCTCATTGCTGTATATACGGGAATTAATTACCAGGGTATCATATAAGTGGGAAATCTTCTGGCGCACCATTGGTCCAGGCTCAGCTTTTCTTATTTCATCAAATAACTGCTCTAAATAGTCATCAAAAATCAATATTGCAAATTCCAGCAAATGGCTTTTGGATGGAAAATATTGAAAAAATGAACCTTTGCTTATGGAAGCTTCCTCGCAGTATTGATCCACCGAAAGACCATCGTAACCATATTCTCCGAAAAGCTTTACCGCTATTTGGTAAAGCCGGCTTTTTTTGTCGGCATTGAGGCGGCGGAAAGTGTCGGAAATGACTTTATTTTTTACCAATTCAACAATTAGATTTTCGTTGACGATGCGGTTATTGCTTTTAAAATCAAATGTCATAATTATCCTTTATAATGACCAAATAGTCATATATTATAAACTATTTATGTATAATGTCAAATTAAATTTGACTATAACTTAAGCCGGTTCTATATTCGCCCTGTTAATGAATGAACAATATTTGGAAAGGAAAACAAAATGGGAAAAATACGCGTAGCAATTATCGGAGTAGGCAACTGCGCTTCGTCCCTGGTACAGGGAGTTGAATTTTACAAGAAAGCCCGTGAAGACGAAAAGGTTCCCGGATTAATGCATGTCAACCTCGGCGGCTATCATATCAGAGACGTTGAATTTTCAGCCGCTATTGATATCGACAAGAATAAAGTTGGCAAGGATCTGTCTGAAGCTATCTATACCAAGCCGAACAATACCTTTGTATTTGCCAAGGTTCCCAAGACCGGCATTACCGTTCAGCGGGGAATGACTCATGATGGATTAGGTTTTTATCTCTCGCAGATAATTGAAAAAGCTCCCGGCGATACCGTTGACATCGTTAAGCTTTTAAAAGATACCAAAACCGACATTGTTGTAAACTATCTTCCGGTTGGTTCCGAAGAAGCCACCAAGTGGTATGTTGAGCAGATACTAAAAGCGGGATGTGGATTTATCAATTGTATTCCGGTCTTTATTGCCAAAGAAAAATACTGGAGCGACCGTTTTAAAGAAAGAGGTCTTCCGATTATTGGTGATGATGTAAAATCTCAGGTAGGCGCTACTATCACACACCGGGTATTAACTCGTCTGTTTTTAGATAGAGGCGTAAAGTTGGAACGGACCAGCCAGCTTAACGTTGGCGGCAATACCGATTTCCTGAATATGTTAGAGCGTTCCCGTTTGGAATCCAAGAAAATCTCGAAAACATCTGCTGTCACCAGTATGCTTGATTATGATATTGGCGAGAGAAATGTTCACATCGGCCCATCGGACTATGTTCCCTGGCTCGATGATCGCAAATGGGCGCATATCCGTCTGGAAGGGACCACTTTTGGCAATGTTCCCCTCACATGCGAAGTGAAGCTTGAGGTTTGGGACAGCCCCAATTCAGCTGGTGTGGTTATTGATGCTATCCGTTGCTGCAAGCTGGCGTTGGATAATGGTCTTTCTGGTGCACTGGAAGCTCCGTCATCATATTTCAAGAAATCACCACCGGTCCAGTATCCTGATGATGTTGCTCGCCGGATGACTGAAGAATTTATCGCCAAATATGGTTGGAAGCAGACCAGCACAAAAACGAGCAAACCGACCAAAATGGCTGCCAAAAAACCGGCTGAAGCTAAACCGGCCGTTAAAAAGACCAAAGCTAATGCGAAAACTTCCATAAAAAGAATAATTCGTAAGAAAAAATAGTTTTTTTACATCTTTGATTTGACTACTTTACCGGCGATGGAGACATCGCCGGTATTTTTTATGATTAACGATTTTCGGAAAGCCCATGATAAAAGCTAAACCAAAAAAAGGTCTTTTTATAACATTCGAGGGAATTGATGGCTGCGGAAAAACTACTCAGGCAGGACTGACCTATAGGTATTTGTTGACTCAGGGCTATAAAGTTAAACTATTAAGAGAACCGGGTTCAACCGAAACAGCCGAGAAGATACGAGTAATTTTACTCGATAAAAAACTTTCAATCAACAGTGTCACCGAGCTGCTGTTATATGAAGCTGCCCGGGCTGAAATTACTTCCAAAGAGATTGCCCCCGAATTAGCCCTGGGAAATGTAGTTATATGTGATCGATTTTATGACAGCACCACCGCTTATCAGGGTTTCGGCCGTGAATTGGATATCAGGATGGTGCGCGGACTACATAAGGTGGTGGTTGGCGATATTGTACCCGATTTAACTCTGCTTTTTGATGTCGATTTAAAGACAGCCGCATCCCGCCGAGATAAAAATCCTGACCGATTGGAAATGCAGTCCAGTGCTTTTTTCAAAAGAGTTCGTAAAGGATTTTTAGAAACAGCCCGCAAAGAGAGAAAAAGAATTAAAGTAATTGATGGCTCCGGAGATATCGACTCGGTCTTCGATGAAGTTTTAAAAATACTGACCAGGAAAATAAAATTTTATGAATCCGCAAAGTCTGGCTGATCGCCGCGCTTTTATTACCTCTGCTGTACTGGTTATCATTCTCGTTTTTATATCCGGGGGAATGGGAGCTTATGTTTTATCCGATCCGGGAATAAAAAATGCCTTCATCCTGGCCAAATCAATTCAAACGATACAAACAGCTTACATTGATGAAATATCAACTCCGAAGCTTATTGAATCAGCCAGACAAGGCATGTTTGATTCTCTTGATCGCTACTCTTTTTATGTAAATACAAATGATTTTGAAAGAATGGAAGAAGAACTAACCGGCGAATATGCTGGTATCGGAGTAACTATTACCGGACATGATCAGGGGTTGCTGGTAATGTCAGTCAGAGAGGATGGGCCGTCATATAAAGTCGGACTCATTCCGGGAGATATTATTATCAAAGCCGATTCTGTTTCATTGGCAGGCTTAAGTACATCGGAATCAAGTAATATTCTCAGAGGTAAAGAAGGTACCGATGTTTTGGTTTCCATCTTTCAGCCATTAACGGAAGACACAATTGAAGTGACCATTACCCGCGAGAAGATGTCATTGATCCATGTCCCCTTTGCCGGAATAACTTCAGACAGGGTGCTATATATCAGGCTTTGGGATTTTGATGCTGGAGCCAGCGATCAGGTTCAGGCGGCAATCGATTCTTTATTAATAAATTCAAAAATAAAACCAAATGGTTTGATTTTGGATTTGAGAGGAAATCCGGGTGGGCTTTTTCGAGAAGCATATGAAGTTGCCAATCTTTTTTTGAAAGAAGGGGAGTTCATTGTCGGAACCGAGTCTCGATCACTTTGGAATGAAATCGAGATTTATGCTGATGGCAAAGATATAACTGATAACCTTCCGATGGCTGTTATGGTGGACAGGGGTTCAGCCTCATCATCAGAAATTGTTGCTGGCGCTTTACAGCAGGCGGGACGCGCTTTTCTTGTCGGTGATACGACTTTTGGCAAAGGGTTGGTTCAGGGATATGTTTCTTTTTCGGGGGGTGACGGACTGCGGCTGACTATTTCAAGATATTATTTTGATAATGGTATCTTCCTGAATGAATTTGATTCAGCCTTAATTGATACCGGAACAGGATTGGTCCCCGATTACTATTATCATCAAATCCGCCGTAATGATTTTATCCGCACCCTGGAGAGTTCTCTTTTGCTGCAGTGGTTTGTCAACGATAATTATCATGAAATCATAAATTCTTCTTATGAGCAATTGCAGTCGGGCCTTTGGATGAGTCGTCTTAATATTTTTTTGCAGCAAAAAAAATTCAATTATTTATCGGGGAGCACCACAGAAATCGAGCGAATAAGAGCCGATGCCGATCAGGAGCAATATTCAAAAAAAACCAGAGCTGTATTAGATAAATTTATCAGCAAATCCGTTAAAATCGATAATGACTTTCTTTTCAAAATGTCTGGTTATATCTCCCTGCGGATAATGCAAATTGCCTGGCAAAGAGAATACGGGACCTTTCGCAGCTATAGTGATGTTACTATTAAGTATAGTGAAGATATAAAGTATGCTTCCCAACTGCTGAGAAAGCGCGATTAATGACTGATACTGTCGGATACATCATTAGCGGATTAGCAGCCGGACTTTTTGGAGGGTACCTTGGACTGGGCGGGGGAGAATTACTTATCCCATTGCTTACTGTCGTCTTTGGCCTTGATATAAAAAGCGCCGTTCCAATTTCAGTAGCCGCAGTAATGGTCAATTCATTTTCCTCTTCGATTGAATATCTTAAGAAGGGGATGGTTGATGTTGAAATTGTTGTTATCCTCTCGATTTTTACAGTTATGGGAGCTGCTTTTGGAAGCACTATTAATAATATTCTGCCTGATAATGTTATCAGAATTTGTTTTTCAATACTTCTTATCTATGCAGCTTTTTCCTTTTTAAAAGGAAGAACACCTGACAACAGCCCTCGGATTAATGATAACAGAAAACATGATTTGAGGCTAGTTTATCTGCTGTCGTTTTTAACCGGTTCCGTTTCGGCTTTGGTTGGAATTGGCGGTGGAGTCCTTTTACTTCCATTGATTTATCTAATGATCAGACTGCCTCTTAATACTGCCCGAGGTTCATCGACCCTGATAATCTGCTTCTCAAGCACTGCCGCAGCTGCCATTTATTTTATTCAGGATAGAATTCTGCTCTCGGTGGTATCGCCGGTTATTCTGGGGATACTGATTGGAGGAAAGATTGGGGGTTTCCTGGGAACAATTGCCAAACCGACAATTGTGAGGATTTTATTTTTTTTGGTAATGATCTATCTCGCTTATAGAATGATTTCTAATTTTACCGGGAATTTATTATGAAAGAACGCTATTTTAGATCAAAGTACATCACTCGGCTGCAGCAGGCTTCATGGTATCTATTCCTGTTATGTTTTGCTCTGGCTACCCTTTTGTATTTTTTTGAAAATAAAACAGCCGAACTGGTCAGTTACTGGGGAATCGTATTGATTTTATTATCTACAACCATAGTAATTGCAACGATTGGAGAGCAATTCAGAAAAACCAGGCTTTTTCGTTTTTGGCTTCTCTGCTACATGCTGATTGTTATATTGTTAGCGGTAATTATAGCTAAAGTGTATTTTTCATGATGAATAAAACTAAAATTACTATTTTTTGCGATTTCGACGGAACAATCTCAAGACGGGATATCGGTTATAATATTTTCCATCATTTTTCAAATGGTAAAAACGATGAACTTCTGCCCGATTGGAAGTCGGGGCGCCTCTCCAGCCGGGACTGTCTGCTTAAAGAAGCCGAGATGTCGCCAGTTACTTCTGAGGAACTTTTTCCATTTTTGGATCAGTTTAAAATCGATAACGGCTTTTCTGCTTTTGAAAAGATTTGTTCTGAAAATAATATTGATATTATTATTCTATCTGATGGTTTTGATCTCTATATTAATTATCTTTTAAAAAAAAATAATCTGGAGAGGCTTAGCTTGATCACGAATCATGGCAGAATAGAAAATGGGTTCATTAAAATTGAATTCCCTCATAAAAATAAATTCTGTACCAAATGCGGCAGCTGCAAAGGGGAAAGAATAAGGGAATATAAGGATTCTCTTGAAAAAACGACCTTGACGGTTTTTGTAGGAGACGGCCACTCTGACACCTGCGCTATAGCCGAAGCCGATATCTTATTTGCAAAAAAAGACCTTGAGAAATTCTGCCAAATCAATGATATTAAATATCAGCCTTATGATGATTTTTATGATGTGATAAGACAATTAGAGAAGATGAAAATATTATCGAAAGATAATCCGTAATATTCAGGGAGAAGTGAATGAAAGCGATTGTGATGGCGGGTGGATTCGGAACCAGACTCCGACCCCTGACTATAAATATTCCCAAACCGATGGTGCCGATCTGCAACGTTCCGATGATGGAGCATGTGGTTTCATTATTAGTCAGACACGGTATAACCGAAATAACTTCGCTGCTCTATTTCCAGCCGGAAAAAATTCGCGATTACTTTAAAGATGGTTCTCAATTTGGCGTCAGGATGGATTACGTCCAGCCCGATGATGATTACGGTACGGCTGGCGCCGTGCGTTATGCCCTTAGTTCATCCAATGAGCCGGTTCTGGTTATTTCCGGCGACCTGATAACTGATTCTGATTTGACCGAAGCTATGAACTGGCACAATGAAAAAAATGCTGATGCTACTCTGTTACTAACCCGGATGGAAAACCCCTTAGCCTACGGTATTGTAATTACCGATGATGAAGGTCACATCACTCGCTTTCTTGAAAAGCCATCATGGGGAGAAGCCTTTTCGGATACGATTAATACCGGCATATATATTTTAAATCCATCGGCAATTGAACTTATCCCGCCCAAAACAAATTTTGATTTCTCACAGAATCTTTATCCTCTGATGCTCTCGCGTAAAATGAATCTGTGCGGGAAGATTATGAACGGTTACTGGAAAGATGTTGGTAATGTAGATGAATACCAGCGCTCTCATGTAGATTTTTTCAGTTCTGCACTTGATCTCCATCTAAGAATGGAAAAAGAAGAAACAGAAAATGCCATTATTTACAAAGGGAACAATATCCATATTGATTATAACGTTGAATTTTCTGGAAAAGTCATACTTGGAGATGATGTCTATCTCGAAGAGGGCATAAAGCTTCATAACTGTGTGATCGGCCACCGTTGCCGGATTGGTTCGGGATGCGAATTTAAAAACAGTATCTTCTGGTCGGACTGCAATATCGGTGCGGAAAGCAACATAACCTCAAGCGTGCTCTGTTACAATGCTCGTCTCGGTAGAAATGTCCAATTGATGGATGATGTCATCGTCTCTGAGGATTCGGTTATCGGCGACGGGGCTACGGTCAAGGCTAATTGCAAAATATGGCCGGGTAAAATTGTCGATCCGGGGGCAATTGTTTCAACCTCCATTGTGTGGGGTGACCGCTGGAATCGCGAATTATTTACTAACTCCAAAATTACCGGTTTGGCCTTAACAGAAATTACACCGGAGATGACCGTTAAAGTTGGGGCTGCTTTTGGAGCCTTTTTAGGGGCTGGGGCGGAAGTTGTTACGAGCCGTGATGCTTCCGATACCTCTCGTTTGATAAAGCGCGGCTTGATGTCAGGATTACTGGCGGCCGGAGTGGATGTGGCTGATCTCGAAGTCCTGCCAATTCCGGTGGTACGCTATGGGCTGCGAAAAGGGAATTATGCCGCTGGAATTTTTGTTCGTCATAATCCGAATGACTATCATCTCATCGATTGTATTTTCTTCGACGGTTCCGGCCTCGATATGCCGACCAGCAAGCTTAAGAAAGTGGAGCGGATGTACTTTGGCGAGGATTTTGAGAGGGCTTCTATGGATAATATCGGCCACCTCGATATGGTGCAGCATGTGCTTGAGGATTACCGTGAGGATTTTATTAATAATATCGATGCCGATCTGATCCGTACCGCGGGATTTAAAGTCGTGATCGATCATTCCAATGGCTCGTCCAGCCAGATATTTCCTAATTTATTTTCACAGTTAGGTATCTCCACCGTTGAACTAAATGCCAATCTTAATCCCCGTAAATTTTCCACTTCGCCCGAAGAAAAGGCACAGGCAACAGTGCAGTTATCGGCCATTGTTACCTCCTTGAACGCTGATATCGGCTTCCTGTTAAATCCTGTGGCAGAAAAACTTTCGGTAGTCGATGAGGAGGGAATACCTATCGACAGCCAAATGCTATTATTGATTGTGCTTGATCTTTTCCTTCGTACGAATCACGCTAAAAAAATTGCGGTTCCGGTTAGTTCCTCTATGGGCGTTGATAAAATAGCATCAGAGTATGGAACCGAAGTTATCCGGGTAGCCAATGATCATCTCGCCATGATGGAAATATTCCTCAGAGGAGAAGTTGACTTTGTGGGGGGCACCCGCGGTGGTTTTATTTTCCCCGGATTCCAGATGGGGGCTGATGCCATGTTAGCCATGCTTAAAATTCTGGAAATGATGGCCAAAACTAAAATGCACTTCAGCGAGTTGAGAACGAAATTTGAATATTTCAATCGTCAGACAGTCTCTATTCCCTGCCCCTGGTCCAAAAAGGGAATGATCATGCGCAAGCTGATAACGTCATCTGAAAATAAACAAAGGCAGCTGGTCGATGGAGTGCGGATTAAAGAAGATAACGGATGGGTTTTGCTTGTCCCTGATAAAATAACCGCTGCTTTTGAAATTCAGGCAGAGACAGATTCGGCTGAACACACTAAAGAACTTATAAATCACTATAAGACTCTTCTTGATGAATGGCAGAATGAAGATTCCGTCAACAGTATTGAAAAATAGAAAAAGCATTCCATAAAAAAAGCAGCTTGTTGTAAGCCGCTTTTTTTATTTCTGTGTCAGTTACTTATTAATCAAAATTATTAAACATGCACTCCTGGTTGAGGGCCGGCATCAATTACTTCCTGAGGGGTTCCTTCTTCAAACTGTCTGAAATTTTCAA
>CAYPUP010000068.1:0-8752 GCA_964413795.1 uncultured Ignavibacteriales bacterium | reverse complement strand
GTGAATTTATTCACTTGATATATCAGAATAAATGCTTAATAATAGGATTAAGAATAATCTAATATTTATTGGAGGTCATATCATGAGCAAAACCCAGGAAAACCTGAAGGCCGCTTTTGCCGGGGAATCCCAGGCTCACAACAAATATACCTATTACGCCAAAATAGCCCATAAAGAGGGCTATCATTATATTGGCAAGATTTTTGAAGAAACTGCGGAGAATGAAAAACGCCATGCCAAAGATGAGTTTGCCTTGTTGGGTGGAATTGGTAATACCGCTTCAAATCTAAGAGATGCAATCGAAGGTGAAAAATACGAAACAACCGAAATGTATCCAACCTTTGCCAAAGTGGCCGAAGAAGAAGGCCACAATGAAGCCGCTATCTTATTTATGCAGATCGCCAAAGTCGAAGCGCATCATCGCGACCGTTATCGCAAACTTTTAGAAATGGTTCAAAGCGGCACAGTCTTCAAACGCGAAGTTCCGATCAAATGGAAATGCAGTGTTTGTGGATATATTCACGAAGGCACCGAACCTCCGGCAATATGCCCCGCCTGCAAGCATCC
The DNA here is from genome assembly GCA_964413795.1 of uncultured Ignavibacteriales bacterium. Lineage (GTDB taxonomy): Bacteria > Zixibacteria > MSB-5A5 > GN15 > FEB-12 > DAOWMZ01. The sequence continues at coordinate 8,185 of CAYPUP010000068.1, read as the reverse complement.
GAGAGAATATTACGAACCGGCCAATATGGATTTTTAGGAGGCAGCTGTGGATATATACGAATGTGAAATCTGTGGATTTGAATATAATGAACATGACGAAATTATCTGCTGGGATGATCTACCTGATGATTGGGTTTGTCCTGTATGCGGCGTGACCAAAGAGAACTTTTTTCAACAATCAAGCGATGATGAAGTAAATGATGATGACAACATCCCCGGCAGTATACCTGAAACTGATTAGGCGATATCTTTAAAGTCTATAAATAATTCGGTTAGATACTATAATGATGCCCACATTTTAAGTGCTTAAGATCTATGCACCACTAATTCTGAGATTTCAATGTTCACCGGTATCTTTCATTATTGATCTCATAATAAGTTGACAATTGTAGTAAATTATGTTTAGTTGTGCTGAGGATAATACCAATCAATTAAAAAGGAATAACCCATGTTAAATAAAATTTGCTTAGTCGCAGCTCTCATGATTCTATCAATCGTAATTTTATCACCGTCTCTTCTGGCTAACGAAAGACATATCCAGGTTTCATTGTTTACGCCTGTACAGATATTCCCGGAAGATGACATAATTACCGGACTTCGGATAAATATTCTCTATGGACGCAGCACAACGGTTAAGGGTCTTGATATCGGACTGGTTAATCATACCACCTCCGGCATATCAAAGGGTTTGCAATACGGTTTTGTTGGTATAGTTGATGCAGATTTTGTCGGCTGGCAGGATAATGCTATAAATATTGTTAACCAAAACTTTGAAGGCTTCCAATCAGGTATTGTTAATTATGCTCATTATGCCAGTGGTTTCCAGCTTGGTTTTGTAAACTATGCGGCATCAATGAAAGGACTCCAAATCGGTCTGGTTAATATCATCAAACAAGGCGGGCAATTCCCGGTCTTCCCAATAATCAACTGGTCATTTTGATTTAGATAATAATTATGAGATTATCTCCCCGGTCAGATAATCATTAAACGCTTTTTCGATTTTGACTTTGACAACGGCCTTGCCGGTGACCATCGAGGCTGGTAACTTTACTTTCAGATAATTATCAGATACGGCAAAGTGCGAGCCTTCGCTGTCTGATTTTTGTTCGGAGATTACTTCAAGAGTCTCCCCTATCTGCTTCTTTAGACTACTTCTAATAAGTCTATCAGAAATGTCATTAAGAATTTGGCTTCGGTTTTTAATCTCAAGAGAATCGACTTTCCCATCCATCGCTGTTGCCTTTGTCCCCGTACGATCGGAATAGCTGAAAACATGCAGATAGTCAACCAAACCCGATTCACATACCTGGCGGGTTTGATTAAAGTCATCACCTGTCTCGCCCGGAAACCCGACAATCACATCGGCTCCAACGACAGTATACGGATCAATTTTTTTTACAGACTCTGCACGTTTGAGAAATGTCTGTGCTTTATACGGGCGATGCATCATGCGAAGTATTTTATCCGATCCTGATTGCAGCGGTAAATGAAAATGGCGGCAGATTCTTCCATTGGAATCGGCAAATAACTGAATAAGATCGTTGTCAACAATCTGCGGTTCAACCGATGAAAGTCTGATACGATATAAATTTGTCTCTTCCAAAATCATTTTACAAAGCCCGGCCAGATTTTTGGCGCCTTGTGCCTTGTCTTTGTAATAGCCAAGATTAACGCCAGTCAATACTACTTCTTTGTAACCAGCATTTACAAGACCCTTAACCTCTTCGATTATTTCTGAAGCAGGCCTATTAATCAACTTTCCTCTTACAATTGTGATGATGCAAAAAGAACACTGCTGATTACAGCCATCAGATACTTTAAGCCAGGCACGGTTGCGGTTATGAAAATCAGAGATAGCCGTCGAACAATTTAGATCAGGCTCAATATCAAAAAGCTCTGGCATTTTAGCGGGGAGAATCACAGCGATATTATTTTTTTCATTGTTATGAATGAGAACATCAACCCCCTCCATGGCCGCTATCATTTCTGGTTCATGATCTACAAAACAGCCAACGACAACAATCCTCCCTTTTGGATTATGACGGTTAGCTCTTCGTATCATGTAGCGGCAATCGGAATCGGCCCGATGAGTGACGGTGCAGGTATTGATAACTGTTAAATCCGCTTTTTCATTTTTGACCGCACGACGGAAACCGTAGGGATACAACTCCGCCGCCATCTTTTCCGATTCATATTGATTGAGCCGGCAGCCAACGGTTTGGATTCTGATTGTCTTTTCTGCTTTAGACTTCATAGTTTCATAATATAACGAATTACAGAATCAATGTTATGGAATTTTTTATTATCACCCAAAACAAAACCGGCAGCTAAAAAATAACCGCCGGTTTTTTATGAAGATACACAGATGTGTATTATTCAGTTTTATCAGAGTCCTCATCTGGAGTTTCAGCAGGTTTAGCCTGTTCAACTTCAGCTTTTGGTTCTTCTACAGCAGGTTCAGCCTGTTCAGCTTTAAGCTTTTCAACTGCAGTTTCTTCTGCATTAGGCACTTTTTGGGTTTTTGCCTTTTTAGAGTCAGCAGCCTGCTTTTTCAGATCTTCCGGCATAGCATCAGCCATGAGTTTTGCTTTTTCAATCGGATGCTTGGCCAGGAACTGATCCAACTCATTGCGTTCCCGCTTTTTATAATATGCGGTCACGCTAAGAACAATCTTATGCTGATTGCGGTCAAATTCAGTAACCTGCAGGGGGATCTCATCCCCTTCGTTGAAGATTCCGGTAGGATCGGAAAGATCTTTACGGCCTAACTGGGCAGTAGGTACAAAACCGTCCACACCGCCGTCAAGATCAACCGACACGCCGCGATCCATCACTCGGGTGATAGTGCCAAGACACTCGGAACCAACTGCATATTTATGGGAGAGTTCCGGCCAGGGATCTTCACCAAGCTGTTTAAAGCCTAAAGAAATGCGGCGGTTTTCGTGATCGATCCGCATAACTTTAACTTCAACCTTATCCCCTTTTTTCATTACTTCCGAGGGATGCTGGATGCGCTTGGTCCATGATATATCGGAGATATGCACAAGACCGTCAATGCCTTCTTCCAGCTCTACAAAAGCTCCAAAAGCGGTAAGGTTGCGAACCCGTCCGTTAACGATAATCCCCATAGGATATTTATCTTCGATAGTCGTCCACGGATCCGGTTCCATTTGCTTGATACCCAGCGAAATCTTTTCGTTCTCTTTATCAACCGAAAGAACAACCGCTTCGACCGAATCATTTACGCTCATTATTTTCGAAGGGTGTTTGATATGCTGAGTCCATGACATTTCAGATATATGAATTAAGCCTTCAATACCCTTTTCGAGTTCAACAAAGGCGCCGTAATCTGTTATCGAAACAACGCGGCCCTTTACTTTTCTGCCCAGCGGGTATTTCTGCTCGATATTTTCCCACGGGTAAGGAGTCATCTGTTTCAGACCGAGTGAAATACGAGAGGTCTTCTCATCGAAATCAAGAATCTTAACATCAATTTTTTCACTCAGATTGACCAGTTCACTGGGGTGGCGAATTCTTCCCCACGACATATCGGTAATATGCAGGAGACCATCGACACCACCAAGATCAATAAAGACACCAAAATCGGTGACATTCTTGACCACACCCTGGCGTACCTGACCGACACTAATTTCGTTAAGGAGAGAAGTACGCATGACATCGCGTTCTTCTTCAAGTACAACCCGTCGGGAAATAACGATATTACGGCGGCTTTTGTTGATCTTGATAATTTTAACGTCCATCTCTTTGTTGATCAAAGCATCAAAATCCGGTACCTGACGCAGGGCTACCTGTGAACCAGGCAGGAAGGCATCAACACCCATGATATCGACAACCAGACCACCCTTAATTCGGCGGCTGACTATACCGGTGACCGTTTCACCGCTATCATGTGATTCCCGGATTTTTTCCCAAACGCGCATGAAATCAGCTTTCTGTTTAGACAGAATAAGCTGGCCGTTGGAATCTTCAATCTGTTCCAGGTAAACTTCTATCTCATCTCCCATTTTAATATTGATGGGCTGAGTGAATTCACTCATGGGGATAATACCTTCGGATTTAAATCCGACATCGACAATTACATCATCACGAGTAACGCCAATCACGGTTCCCTGGACAACTTCACCTTCTTTGATATCTTTGATAGTGGCATCATACATGTCAACCATCGCTTGATATTCATCGGCCCCATATACGACTCCCGAGATATCGGTAATCTGCAATGCGTCGATCTGTGATTCAGTTGTTGCTGCACTATCGGGCATCATTGCCCGTATTTTGGCCTTCTCCGCCACTCTTTGATGGCGGCTAGTCTGGATTCGTTCCTTTTTCTCCTTCTTAACCTCTACTTTTTCAATAGCGTCATTAACATCCAGTGCGGTAATTTTAGTCTTTACCGTTTTGGTTTTTTTTGCGGATGTTGTTTTACGTTTGGAGAATTTGAAACTGGGTTTAGTGTTAGTTTTGTTGGCTTGAGCCATGTTAATTTTGTAGAACCTCCTTACAAACTATCCGTCAGCTTTGAATTTTCCCGAAGGAAGACTGACAGATACCCTACCCTTTTTGGCATTTTAGGCCTCAGGCAGATTCCCTATATAACAAAATATGGGAAAAGATCAAGGTCTTTCTTATCGGTTTTGTCGGTTTTATTATATATTTAATTAGGACTGAAATTATCGCGGAGCTTTTTTATTTGATCCAAAACAGCGTTAGATATGGCAAGGTAATCCTCCTTATTCTTCTCAAAAGATTTTACCCAATTGGCAGACAATGGTTTACCGAACGAAATATGCACCCGGTTTTGACGGAAGATACATGATTTGAGGCGGTTGCTGTTACTAATATAAGCCGGTACGATGGGGCATTCGGCGTGGCGAGCTATTAACCCCAGCCCCGCTTTTGGCTCAAGGAATTGATCGGTTTTGGAACGTGTTCCTTCCGGGAACATGGTTAAACCGGATCCCTGTTTTATGACCTCTATAGCCATTTTGAGGGCCTGGCGATCAACCGCACCACGCTTAACCGGCAAAGCATTTACTCTTCTGAGAATAAATCCGAAGATTCGGTTTTTAAAAAGTTCATATTTGGCAAAAAAGTAGATGGGACGGGACAGACAACTGCCTACAAAGGGTGGATCATAATATGAAATATGATTGGGAGCTAAAATAAACCCGCCGGTTTTGGGTACATTTTCCCGGCCATATATCTTCAATCCGCCAATTATTTCTGCTGTTGAACGGGATAAAAACCAGCCTATAGGATATAAAATCTTCATATAATTAGAACTTATCAATTGCCAGACTAATTATTTTTTCAACCTGGTCTTCGATCGTAAGATGGCTGGTATCAATCACAATCGCATCAGGGGCAATGGTCAGGGGAGAATGCTGCCGGTTGGAATCATAGTCGTCACGTCTTACTATATCTTCTTTTAATTCCTGAAGCGTGGTTGTTACTCCCATTTTAGCCAGATCGATTAAACGCCTTTGTGCCCGTTGTTCGATAGTGGCTTTAAGATATATTTTCAGATGAGCATTAGTAAATACAACGGTGGTGGTGTCGCGCCCCTCGGCGACAATCGATCCTCTCTGGCCTAATTCTTTCTGTTTTTCAACCATCACTTCCCGAATTTTCTTATGCGCCGATACTTCTGAAACCTGTCTGGTAACTTCCGGGGTTCGAATTTCAATAGTGACATCTTCATCACCCAAAAAAACATGCTGAAGATTTTCTTTAATCTCGAATCTGATCGACAATTTTCTCATCACCTCAACTAAACCACCTTCATCAGATGGAGATATATTATTCTTGAGGGCATAGTAAGTTAAAGCGCGATACATAGCGCCGGTATCCAGATAGGTATATCCAAGACGATCAGCTACTATTTTGGCCGTCGTTGATTTGCCCGATCCGGCCGGGCCGTCAATGGCAATTATTTTTCCCTTAAGCTTCGTAAGATTGTATTTAATATTCATGATAGATTGATTTTAAGAGAAATTGACTAAAAAGGCAAATCATAATTTGATTTGAAAAAAATAACATTAAAAAACGGGGGGAAATTACCCCCCGTCAGGAATATCTTGCCAAATTAAAATGGCTGAATAATCACATTATCAAGATTATCTCCTAATTCAATATCAATCTTCGTTTCGATAGTATCAAACCCATTGGTTATAAATATCCCATCCTCCTCGGTAAATTCAAACGAGTCCAGCCTAAGGAGATAGGCGCTGTAATCTTTGCCGGCAATGCGGAGCCCGACATTTTGAGGAACGCGCAGTTCCAGGTCGGAATGGTCACCGAAAATTTTAATGTTGACCAATGGAATCATTTCACCCAGGCGGAGATAAATCCGGGCATTATCAGCCTCAAGCATTAACTGTTCCAGCGGAGTTGATTTCATATTCAGGTGCAGATCGGACTCATGGCCGGTACAACTAAGATCCAGGGGAATTTCCCTGGAAAACCTGAGCGACCAGTCTTGGGTGGCGCCGGTATTGATTTTGATCGCTCCCCCAAGATAACTCTCTTTGCGGCTTTTAAGTTCAACAATCGCCTTGTCATCGACAAAGTCGGAATAGATTTTTGGCTTGCGGGTAAATTTATCAAATCGTCCATCAATTATCTCCGGCCCGGAATCTCTAATTGTGAGATTAGTGGCGTCAAGATCAAGATAGGCTTCGATTTTTTTTACCGAAGGTTTGTTATCAATCTGAAAAGTTGTTTCGGAGAAAAAACTGGTGTCTTGTCCGCCATAACTTCCGGTAAGAGCAATGAGAAAACCAACCGCAACCAGTCCGATTGTAGACAAATATGAAATAAATTTCAGTTTTGAATTTGCGAAGATCTTCTCAACACCAATTGCAATCAATACTACCGGGAACCAAATCAGCAGATCAGCCCAATAATTGGAGTTGAGTACACCTGCATTCTGCAGAAGGAGAAGAACTCCAATCATTATAAAAACCATTCCCCATCTAAACCGTGCAGGAGTCATAAGGTATTACCTCCGTTTTGTCCGTTATTATGCTCATGGACAGGCTCAAATCCATTTTTTATTTCAGGATCTTTATGTTTATGGAAAACCAGGAAGAGACCGCCGATAATCAGAGCTGCCGCCCAGAATAGTCCTGAATCCAACCAGTAGAAATTTATCCTCAATAACATATAAATACCAATAATTATCAGAATAATACCCGGCAGATATTTATACCAGGATGAAGATGGATAGGTTGTTGGTTCGGGTTTGTTTTTCTCAGTATTGATAGATTCAGATTCATAGGGTTTAACTGGTACAATAATCCAGGCTATAAGATAAGCCAGGGCACCAATACCATGAGCGAAAAATAGCAGGACTGTAACAAGGCGGACAATTGTCGGGTCTATATCAAAATAATTGCCTACTCCACCGCAGACACCACCGATTATTTTCTCAACTCTTGATCTATACAGGCGTTTTTCCATAGTATCTCCGATCTTAAATAATACCCTTTACTGCTAATTATATACGACAGATCAAATAAAAAGTTGTTTCATTAAATAAGTAATAATGGTTAGAATTACTCAAGGTCAGCCTTAATAATCAATAATATCAAGCCTTTTCAGGTAATTACGGGCATTAACAGGATAGCGGGACCGGTTGTCTCTGGCATATTCTTTAAGAAATTCAACAGCGGAATTATACTCCTCTTCGTCCTTCTCTTTAGCTATAACCGCCAGATCGTAGTAGCTGCTTAATAGTTGTTTTTCGACTATTTCAATTTTATTCATTTTCTGTAAGGAAGATTTGATTTTAAGCTTCTTGTCTTCTTCTTTCATCCTGTTCCAGATAGTCAGCAAAGAATCCTTCCGATTGATATATTCAACAAGCAATTGAGCTGAATCCAATGAACCCTTTTCATTCCCCGCCATATCAGGCGAGATGCTGTTAAATTCCAAAGCCTGAATATCTTCATCAGCAGCGCTTTTTTGGTTATCAAGTTTAGGTATTAGAGACTTTTTACTAACGGTGTCCAATCCATTTTCTTCTTTTGTAATAGTTGCCTGATTAGCCGTTTCGTAAACTTTCAACTGATCCTGTTTACCGGTAATTATTATAGATTTATTTATTTCTGTCGTTTTTGGCTCCATCTCGACATTTACAACTGTAGAACCATTATCCAAATCA
>CAYPUP010000067.1:5438-8805 GCA_964413795.1 uncultured Ignavibacteriales bacterium | reverse complement strand
GAATGTTGGTTGGCGATTGATAAACATGCACTTGCAAGTGAGTTAGGTTGTAATATTAATGAGATACCTAATGATGATCCTTCAGGTTTTGTTAAAAGAAAATTTGGTATTAATCTTCGAGATGAAATGAAAGAAGAAGGTAAGCAAAAAATAACAAATTTTGTATTAAAAGTAAAATTTTTTAACTGGATTAATAATTCAGATTCTTTTAAACATTTTTGGGATCAGATTTATCAAAAATCTAAGTTTCATCCAAGTTGTGAAATCCCAAATGAAGCTGAACGTCCGAAGTGATATTTCACATATCGCAATTTATAAGAAAGCAAAAAAAGCCCAGTTCTGTTTAAAACCGGGCTTAAAATTTATGAATTTCTAAATTATGACTGCTTATTCTTATCAGTGTAAGATTTGGCCATTTCAAGAAGCTCAATCGGAATAGGGAATATCAAAGTTGAATTCTTTTCGGCTGCTACTTCTGTCAATGTTTGTAGAAACCTGAGCTGCATGGCGTTGGGAGCAGTGGCGATAACCTTGGCGGCGTCAGCCAGTTTCTGCGAAGCCTGATATTCACCTTCAGCATGAATAACTTTTGAACGGCGTTCACGTTCCGCTTCGGCTTGTTTAGCCATAGCACGCTGCATTTCAGGCGGAAGGTCAACGTTTTTGACTTCCACGACACTGACTTTAACACCCCAGGGTTCGGTCTGATCATCGATGATGTGCTGTAATTCTGCATTGATTTTCTCACGATTAGCCAGCAAATCATCAAGTTCTACCTGACCCAACACAGACCGTAAAGTTGTTTGAGCAATCTGATTGGTAGCTTCAAAATAATTAGCTACGCTGACAATCGCCTTGTTGGCATCGACAATTTGAAAATAAAGAACAGCGTTTACTTTAATTGAAACGTTATCTTTGGTGATTACATCCTGTGCCGGTACATCATACGTAATGACCCGCAAATCCACCCTGACCATTTTATCAATAATCGGGATTAGAATAATAAGACCAGGGCCTTTAGTATCAATTAAACGACCCAATCTGAAGATAACACCACGTTGATACTCTTTAAGAATCTTGATCATATTCATTAAGAGTATGAGAACTATAAATATTAAAAAGAAGAATGGAGCAAACTGCATATTACATCTCCCTGATTAAAAAATTATATTTTCTTAACTTTAAGCGTCAGCTTATCCATGCCAATAACTTCAACTTTATCACCCTTCTTTACATCGTCTGTAAATTCAGCCCTCCATAAAGCACCTTCCACATAAACCAAATCGTGAGTGCGGACCTCAGCTATTTTGCCAACCATCCCTTCCCCGCCGGAAAATGGTTTTCTGCCTTGTGCTTTAATAACCAGATAAGCGGCCAAAGCAGCAATCACTCCAACACAGAGGACAACAGTAATCAAAACTGATTTTGATATCTGCAGGGTTGGGTCAACCGTATCTATAAGCATAAGCCCTCCAAAGAAAAGTGAAATTACCCCTCCGATAGTCAGAAACCCATGACTTACAACCTTTATTTCAGCTATAAACAATATTATTGCCAGTATTATCAGGGCCAGGCCGGCGTAATTAATAGGTAAAGTTTGAAAGGCAAAAAGGGCTAATATAATGCAAATTGCCCCAACAACACCGGGTAAAATTGATCCTGGATTATAGAGTTCAAGCACAAGGCCAAGGCTTCCGAGTGAAAACAATATGAAGGCAACGTTTGGGTCGGTGATTATCCCTAATATTATGTAGATAAAAGATATTTCCTGATCAACAACCCGATAGGTTTTAAGTTGCAATACCTTTGTTTCTTTAGGTAATTTTATCTCTTTCTGATCAAGTTGAGACAGCAGGTCATCGATATCTTCAGCACGGAAATCTACAACATTAAGCTCCAAAGCTTCTTTATCAGGAATTGAGACTGATTCCCTTACAGCTTTTTCGGCCCAATCAACATTTCTTCCCCGATTTTCTGCTGCTGCTTTTATTTGTGCTACTGCATCGTTTGTGATTTTTTCGTTCATCACCGAATCGATTTCTTTACCATCCCCTGAAACCGGATGAGCCGCGCCGATATTAGTCGAGGGAGCCATAGCGGCTATATGCGAAGCATAAGTCATATAGACCCCAGCCGAACCTGCTTTAGCCCCTCTTGGAGCGATATACATGCAAACCGGGACATCGGCGTTAAGTATATTCATGCAAATATCCCAGGTAGCATTGGTAAAGCCCCCCGGTGTATTAAGGTAAATGACCAAAAGCTCGGCACTGCTGTCAACAGCATCCTCTATAGCCTGTTCGATAAGAAGATTAGTAACGGTACCAATAGCACCATCAATCGATAAGGTTAAAACAAGAGTCTCTTTAGCTGTTTCTGGTATCTCTGAATTCTCATCAAAATTTGTAGCTGCTAATGATGAATCAATATCTAATGAATCTGATCCGGTTGCATAGGCAGTTAAAACGATCAAAGAAATCAGCAACCAGAGAAACGCTAATAATGTAATTCTGGTTCGCATAAATTCAATATGACCAATGTTTAATACTAAGTCAAGGGAGTATAACCCCTTCTACTTTATTTTAATATAATTATGATTATATACAGTGTTACCGCCAATAAAGGTCGCTAATACCTTAATATCATATATCCGGCTTGGTGCCACCCTAAATATATCATCAGACAGGATTATAAAATCAGCTGGATATCCGGGAAACAAGCGTCCACGGCACTTTTCTTGTCCGGATGCAATTGCCGGGCCAATAGTAAAGTTTTTCACAGCCTCCAATACAGTTATACATTCATCGGGATAAAAAGATTTACGGCTTCCTTTGCGGGAACGTCTGACTGCAGCAGCAATGCCGTGTAAGGGATTTAAAGGTTCAATGGGGACATCGGAGCCAAAAGCGAGGTCAATTCCTTTGTTCATTAATGTATTGAATATAAATGCGTTTTTACCTCTTGATCCCCAATATTTTTGAATCAAATCAATATCAGCCGGACAATGCGATGGCTGCATTGAAGCTATAATATTTAATTCTTTCAAACGCTTTATATCTTTGGGTCTTATCAACTGGAGATGTTCAATACGATGCCTCCCCCCGGTTTTTAATTTAGGGGCTTTTTCAAGCGCATCCAAAACATTGGCTACGGCTTTATCGCCAATAGCATGAACAGCCAGTGGCAATCCTAATTTTGAAGCCTGTTTAACAATGGCACGCATTCTTCGGGAAGTAAGAGTCTCCATACCATTATTATCTTTTGATCCAGGATACTTATTAAAACATAATGCTGTCTGACTTCCAAGAGAGCCGTCGGCAAAAATCTTTATCCCGGCAATTCTTAAAAATTCGTTTCCGGTTCCATA
>CAYPUP010000067.1:0-5338 GCA_964413795.1 uncultured Ignavibacteriales bacterium | reverse complement strand
ATAAATGTCGGATGATCCCCGGTTACCTCATCAAGTATAAATCGATTTGGTTCATCTATTGCAAATATTCTGTCTGGAGAAAAGCCAGCTCCGACTATCCATTCATTTTTCCTTACTGACATTGCAAATTTTGAAATTTTTTTGAGACACACGCTTAGCGTATCCTGATCTGAAAGATGTATCCGGCCTAATGACAATGCATAAAACACAAAATGAGTGTGGGCATCTACAAAGCCCGGCAACACTACTTTCCCATGACAATTGATCCGCTTATACTTATTGAATTGACTGCTATTCTCAAGATTATCTCCGATAGCAATAATCCGACCGTTATCAATAACCATGGAATTAACTACAAGGTCATCAACTAAGGTATATATTCTGCCATTAGTTATAAGTTGCTTCATCATTAAATCTTTCTCCCGCTACCCTGAAATCGCCGTCACGTTTGGTAATTTTCATTCGATCAGTCTCTTCTAAAATCGGTATAATAAATTTGCGGGTTATGTTGAATTTGTCACGCAAATCACTAACCAACAGCTTTTCATTTTGGTTAATCTGTTCAGTTATATATCCGACAATATCAATCCAGGCATCAATAGCAAAGATGAAATCCGAACCGCATTTATAGGCTTGTTTTGTATCAATAATATATTTAATAGCATCCTTGTATTCTTTACCCTGATCGGCGAATTTGGACAATAGCGGCGGACTATATTTTTCAGAACTCAATTTTAATAATATGTCCTCATATGCTTTTTTTACCGGACCCTTAAGGCTAATTGTCTGACCTGCTAAACCGTAATTTGAACCTTCTTTTGATAATATATTTTCGGATGACATATAGTTAATTAAATTTTCAGTCAGCTCATTTTCATAATTTGATATTTGAAGTAATTGCTGAAGAGTAAGCGACGTTAAATGCGGGTTATCGGTCAGATATTTTTTAAGACTATTTTCCAATTTGGAAATAATTATATTCAGGTTTTCAATATTATACAATAATCCATTGAAGACCTTTATTTTATTTTCTTTAACAAGTTCATCGGTCGCTTTTTTAAGTTCACTCTTGGAATAATCAGAATAAATCAATAACTCTTCCCGCCTGACCATAATCATTTTTTCTACTTCTGAAATGATTAAATCCGGCAGGTTGTCCGAGACTCGATTTTTAAGATATTCGTAATTATTCAATTGCTTTTGCCTCGGGAAATGCAGCAGATGATCGAGAATTTTACCACCCCCCAAAGTTACCATTGGAGTCGGTAGACGCAGAATAAATCGATCTCCAATATGACAATAAACCGGATCATTTGGCTTGAAAAAAACAACCCCTATTTGTGAAGGTTTTAATTCTTTGGCATCATACAACCGGATTTCACCTTCGACTTCGGTTGTTCCGGTTATCATAAGAGCCTTTCGACGATCCCTGATACCGACCGGGGCATTTCCAAGAAGCTCCAGAGATAATGCGAGTACATAATGTTTTTTAAAATAAGAAAAGTTATCAGTATCAGTTATCAAGCCTCCCCGGACAAGAAATGACTTATTTATACCGGTTATCGACAGGGCAGTTCTCTGCCCGGGAACAGCAGTTTCCACATTTACTCCATTGGACTGCAAAGATTTTATTTTACCTGACTGCTGCGATGGCCATAAATAAACCTGCTGACCGGCGTTCAAATTCCCACCCTTTAAAGTCCCCGTTGCAACGCCTCCAATCCCCTGTTGGATAAAAGACCGGTCAATATATAAGCGTGGTTTGTTTATATTTTTACGGACATTTACATTTACTATCAATTCATTCAAAAAAGCGGCAAGCTGTTCGAAGCCTTCGCCGGTGTGGCTGGATACTCTGATAATTTCGGGATTGTCGAGAAATGTTCCTTTGACTCTATTTTTTATATCCTCTTCCTGAAGATCAAGCCAATCTTTTTCTACGAGATCAATTTTATTAATAACAATCAAACCATGCTTCACTCCTAATAGTCGGACAACCTGGAAATGCTCTTCGCTCTGAGGCATCCAGCCGTCATCGGCGGCTATCACCAGCATGACCACATCAATCCCGCCGGCACCGGCAATCATGTTCTTAACGAACCTCTCATGCCCGGGGACATCTACAAAGGCAATTGTATCATCTGAGGGCGTTTTGTAAAAAGCAAAACCCAGATCGATTGTCATTCCCCGTTCTTGTTCTTCGGGAAGACGATCAGGGTTAGTTCCGGTAAGGCGCTGTACAATGGATGATTTCCCATGATCGATATGTCCGGCAGTACCAATGATAATCATTTTACATCAGTGATAATTTTGTTAATACTCTCAAGCAGATATGGCAAATCCACTTCATCAACTGTTTTCAGGTCGAGTATAAACTGTTCTTTTTCTACCCGACCAAGAATGGGCAGGGAAAGCTCTCTGAACTTTTTCGTAAGAAGGCCGGCATTAAATTCCGATGAAAAAACCAACCCTACCGATGGCATTTCCGCTTCGGGCAATGATCCGCCCCCCATAAATGATTCGGTAGCTTCTAATGCAATGCCGGAATTGTTCTTTATTTTTTTTAGAATATCCTTCCCTCTTTTATACAAAACTGATTCAGGGATTTTAATTATAGACCATAATTTAATATTCTGTTCATAGTCATTGGCAAGATAATATGACAATAATCTTTCAATGGCGGAAAAAACAACTTTATCGACCCGCATCGTTCTGAACAGGGGATTGCGTTTTATTTTTTTAATATACTCGTTCTTGCCGACAATTAATCCGGCCTGAATTCCTCCGAGCATTTTATCACCTGAAAAAGAGGTAAGTTCAGCTCCGCTGCGGACAGACTGAATTACTGTCATTTCGTCAATGCCGATTGTCTCACGGGTATTGATAAATACGCCGCTTCCAAGATCCATAAAAACCGGGAGTTTGTATTTATTTCCCAGTGCGACCAGATCTTTCAGGCTGACTTCTTCCGTAAATCCTCCCTGGACAAAATTGCTCTGGTGTACTTTTAAAATAAGGCCGGTCCTGGACTCATTGATATTTGATTCATAATCATTAAAATTGGTAATATTGGTTGTTCCGATTTCACAAAGCTTTGCCCCTGATTTTTTCAAAATATCCGGGATACGGAACCCCCCTCCAATCTGAATCATTTCACCGCGAGATAACAGAACTTCCTTGCGGTTGGCAAAGGTGTTCAGCATTAGAAAAAGGGCCGCGGCGCAATTGTTGACAATGGCTGAACTTTCAGCTCCGGACAACAAAGCCAGATATTTTTCTGCGGCTTCTCCCCTATGGCCGCGTTTGCCATCTGCGAGATTAAATTCAATATTACAATAACCGGTCACTGATTTTTTAATAGACTCGAATAATTCGTCTGATAAAGGAGCCCGCCCAAGATTGGTATGAACCACAATCCCGGTGGCATTTATTACTCGTGTGATTTCCCGGCGCTTGGCTGCATTAAGGGAGGCTTTTATTATTTGAATTAATTTCTCTTTAGGCAGCGGCTCGGAAGCTTTTTTGAATATCGACTTTTGTGCACCGACAGCATCCCTTATTACTGCTGCTGCTGCCGGTTGTGGCAAAACAGAAACATATGTTTTAAGTTCCGGGTGCTGGAGGAGTTCTTCCACAGCTGGGAAATCTCTCAACTTTTCAATCATTTCTTTGGCCATTGTGACGGGTTATATATTATTTTCGCTAAAACTCTCCCTACATTAGCAAGTGATTTAGGGGAACATTTGTTCGGGGTATCATTTTCCGTATGCCACTGAGGATAATCAAGATCAATAATGTCAATTGCTGAAACACCGGCTGACTGAAGTGGTAGGTGGTCATCAACAACATTATACTTAACACTGTCAATAAAAGTATTTATTCCAAGTTCGGCTGCGGTTTTCCATACCAGGTCATTTAATGGTTTGTGGAATTTTTCAGAATATCCTTCACGATACAATTGTTGATCCTTTTCACCAACCATATCAATAACTATTCCAAATCGATATTTCCCTCGGATTCCCTTTCGGGCAAATTCACGCGATCCCAATAAATAATTTTCGAGGTCGCCAGCTTTACCCCAGTCCTCCCCGTCTACAAGTACAAGATCAATCCCGCAAGGGGGTTTTGTATCTTTGAATAAATTAGCTAACTCCATCAATATAGCGGCACCGGAGGCGCCGTCATTGGCACCATCAATTGGATTATTCCTTACAAGAGTATCAGTAGAATTATCGGATCTGGGACGACTATCATAATGAGCCATCAGTAAGATGTGGTCATCAGAATCAACCTCAGGATTTATGCGCCCAATTATGTTAATCATTTCTACATTCTTACCCGAATAAGGATCAGGGTATATGAATTTTTGTGAGTCTATAACGAGATTGTTCTTTTCGAAGAAATTAACAAAGTAGCTCCGGCATAAGCCTGAAGCTTCACTCCCGGGAACTCTTGGTCCAAAGGACACTTGTTGTTCAAGATATTCAAACGCTCTCTCTCCGTTAAATACTGGCGGCACAACTTCCGTAGTTGTACATGATGCTACAAGTAAGAAAATAAGAAATACAATAAATAATTTGATAAACTTTTGCATGGGTACAATTATTCCGAATTATTTCATCTTGTCAATTGAAAAGATATTAGAATCTTATTTCAATACTTATTGATACTTCCCGTAAATGGCTTTTTTTGCCATTGGTATCGGAATCAGTCCACCTCATTCGAATACCTCCTGTTAACTGGTTGGAAAAAGAATATGAGATATTTGGTGTAATTGCCAGATCCGATTTATTATTAGATGATTGTAAATCCCCTTTGGTGTCGTATGTTTCGGTCAGACTAAAGTTTTTGTTAACATCAAGAGATATTGTAACAGAGGATTTGAATTTAAGCTTTCCAAAAATAGGCATATTTATTCCACTGGGAGCCGAGAAGCTATATTTAGTTGAAGCACCAATAGTTTTTCGGGTATTTTCCTGTCGAGATTGAAAGTCACCAGTAGTAGAGTTAAAGGCTTCTTTAGTATCTCTGGTTAAATTATAAGAAGAAGAAATAGAGAGGGATCTGAATAATTTAAAGTTTACTAATAAGAGGGGATTGAAACTTTCTGAGACAGTTTTGGATACTGTATAATTTCCGTTAAGATCATTCTGCTCTCTGATACTTCTTGAATAACCAGTTCGAGGAGAAAAGACATCAATAACTTTGTTAACAATTCCCTTAATTAGCGGAAGTCGTGAAAATCGAGATATTCTAATGGTAAGGTCAGGCCAAGTGGTATTGACAGTCTCGTACTTACTGCCTTGTTTTATAAGGCCTCTTTTTACCGAACGGCTGA
>CAYPUP010000066.1:0-8854 GCA_964413795.1 uncultured Ignavibacteriales bacterium | reverse complement strand
ACAGGCTGGTTATATTATGATTGGCCTGGTGGCGATGAACAAACTGGGGATGTCCTCAATGGGTTTTTACATGTTTGTTTACATGTTTGCTAATATGGGAGCTTTTGCTGCGGTTGCTATTTTTGAAGATAAAACCGGAAGCTGCGAGATTGCCAACTATTCAGGTTTATCAAAATCCTCGCCGATGCTCTCAGGTTTATTGGCTGTTTTTTTACTCTCCTTAGCCGGTATCCCGCCGTTAGCCGGTTTCCTGGCTAAGTATTATGTCTTTGCCGCTGGTATTCAGGCTGCCCAAACTGATCCATCTTTATATTGGATGTACTGGCTGGTTGGCGTTGGCTTGGTTACAGCTGTCTTTTCTCTTTATTATTATGCCAATATTATTAAACAGATGTATTTTTCTAAAGAAGCCTCCCCTTACACGATTAAATTTTCTGCTCCGGCCTTGACTGTTTTAATTATTGGGGCGGTTGGCGTATTTCTCTTTGGAATCTACCCGGAACCAATATTAAATTTCACCTCCAGCTTCGCGAACTCATTTGGTTTGATACCATAAGACTATTTTAGTTCTACTTGACTTTCTGATACTTTCCCGATAAAATCAGTTAGATAATTTTATTAATTACTGGTTGAGGATATAAAGCCGTGGCTGGGTTTTCAGGATTGTTAAAAAAATATTTTATTTCCGGGGTGCTGGTCGTTGTCCCCCTTATCCTGACCTATATCGTTTTAAAATTCCTTTTTGATACGATAGATGGCATCCTGCAGCCGGTTATCCATGAATTATTCGGATACTATATTCCGGGGTTGGGGTTGGCGGTAACCCTCCTTATTATCCTGCTGGCTGGAATATTAACCCGGAATTATGTTGGCGTCCGGATTTATAAAATAGGAGAAAGAGTTCTTAGCAAACTTCCTATTATACGTCCTATCTATTATTCAGCAAAGCAACTCCTGGAATCTGTCACCGAACCTTCTATAAAATCCTTTAAGGAAGTTGCGCTGGTGGAATACCCGCGCAAAGGGTCATGGTCGATAGGGTTTATCTCAAATTATGTTGAGATAGAAAATAATGATACAAAACAAAAACATATCTCAATATTTATACCTTCAACTCCCACTCCCATCTCAGGCATGGTTGTTCTGCTTCCTGTTGATGAGGTATTGCTGTTGGAGATGTCAGTCGAGGAGGGGGTTAAATTTTTGGTATCCGGTGGAGTTGTTTCCCCGGAAATAATTAAAGTGAGAAGAAAATTATCTCAAGATAATGAGGGAGTAATCAGTGAAATTAGCTAACCTTTTAATGGATCGGCGCATTAACATTGAACTGAAAGCTCATACCAAAGAAGAGGCGGTTCTGGAGCTGCTGGATATGATCAGGGATGAAGGGATTTCCCTTGATTATGATGAGATTGTCAGATCGGTTAAAGAGCGTGATGAAGTCGAAAGCACTTCTTATGGCCGCGGCTTTGCCTTTCCCCATGCCAGAACCAATGCCGTTAACGAGCTTTATATCCTGATTGGTATAGCCAAAAACGGCCTGGGGGATAAAACACCCGACAATATCCCCCTTCATGCGGTTTGCCTTCTTCTGACGCCATCGACAATTGCCAAACTATACCTGCAAACATTGGCTGGTCTGGCATCATTTGCCCGGATGGATGGCACTCTGGATATTCTTCGTACTGTCAGCAATCCCCTTGATCTGATAAAATATATCAGCGACGCCAATGTTATGGTGGATAAGGAATTGATGGTCAAAGATGTCATGCGCCACAATGTTGTTTCAGTTAAACCGGATGACACTCTTAAGGAGGTTGCCAACCAGATGTTCCGCAATCGCCTTTCAGCATTAGCTGTTGTTGATGAAAACAACAAGCTTTTAGGAGCAATAAGTGATCGTGATTTGATAAAAGCCGCCCTGCCGGACTACAAAACTTTGATATCAAATCTGAACTATTCTATGGATGTGGAGCCGTTTGAAGAACTACTCAAGCGTGAGGATAAAATCAAAGTCTCCCAGCTTTATCGGGAAGATTACGAAGTAACTACGCCTAATACCCGGATCGTTGAAGTAGCCGCGATGATGATTTTTAAGGATGTTACGAGAGTATTTGTCACTTCTAATGATAATCTTGTAGGAATTCTTTTAAGAAAAGACATTGTAAATATGATAATCAGGGGTTGATGCAGTACCAATTGTAAGAGGGAGAGAATAGCATCTTATAACTATGACAACAGCACATAAGAAATTTGATATAGATCCTTATTTATACCTGATACCGATTTTTACCTTTATTACCAGCATGCCCGGATTTTATCTGGGAATTACCCACACCCATATCGAACCAGAAACCGGAGCCTTGATTTTTGGGGTGGCTATTTTTGCCGCCGCTTTTATTCTTTCGTGGGCGGCTGAAGCAGCTCAGATTGATATTTCGGAGTCATTGGCTGTTGCCATTCTGGCTCTTGTGGCGGTTATGCCGGAATATGCCGTTGACTTTGTTTTTACCTGGAAAGCGGCCCATGATCCCCAACAGGCTCATTATGCGCTGGCCAATATGACCGGGGCTAACAGACTGTTAGTCGGTTTGGGATGGCCGCTGGTTTTATTCATATTTGTAATGGCCAAAAAGAAAAAGAATATCATACTGGATAAATCTCAGCGGGTGGAAATCTTCTATCTCGCTATGGCGACAATTTATTCTTTTACTATCCCTTTAAAAGGGAGCTTAAATCTTTTTGATACTTTAATTCTTATAACCCTGTTTGGCATGTATACTCGTCGGATCGCTAAGATGGAATCGGCTGAGCCGGAAATGGTAGGGCCGGTAAAAATAATTGCCAACTTGTCAACTGTTCCGAGGAGGATTGCTACAGTATTTTTATTCTTATTTTCAGGTGCTGTTATCTTTTTTGTGGCTGAACCATTTGCTATGTCATTAGTAGGAACCGGAGCCGCCTGGGGGATTGATGAGTTTTTCTTAGTGCAATGGTTAGCTCCCATAGCTTCGGAATCCCCGGAATTTATCGTAGCGGCTACGTGGGCTTTTCGCGGTCAGGCCGGATCAGCGATGAAAGCCCTTATTTCCTCTAAGGTAAATCAATGGACCCTTCTGGTGGGGACGATTCCTTTGGTATATGCCATCTCCGGACAATCCTTTTCACCTTTTCTTCTTGATGTCCTTGATAATACTAAAACCCAGACACATGAACTTTACTTAACGGCAGCGCAATCCCTATTTGGGGTTGCGGTATTAGTTGACCTGAAATTTGACCGGCTTAACGGTATTCTTTTGTTTGTTTTATTTACTCTGCAATTAATAATTTCCGAGATCAGAATGGAAATAGCCTTAGTCTATATTATCCTGGCATTGATATATCATGTGTTACATCGAAAAGACCTTCTTCCAGCGCTTTATACAGGGCTGGGTATAAAAAAGAAAATGTGATCAATCTTCTTCTTTATTAATTTTTTTCCTGAATCCGATTCTGGGGAAAGGATTGACTATGGAACTGGCAATATTGGTCAGGTGAGCATTGATTCTTTTTAAATGGCGAGTATATAAAGCCAGACAAACAGCATCATCTACCGGAAGCCCCATGCCTTTATTCCTGACAATAGACTCGACCACGTGATCCGCTATTTTGCCGGTTTCGTCCTCCATATCAAGAATGGCGCTGGCATCCTCTACATCCTGATCAGTCAAAACATGAATTACTCTGGGAAATAGGTCTTTGATTGTGTTTTCCATTTTCAGGATATCCTGCTCGTAGGCTCCGCCGTTAAGACGCTCCGGGTGCATTATCGCCAGTTCTGATATATTTTTGGTATAGTCGCCAATCCGCTCTACGTCGATTACAATTGAAACCAGAACCAGTCCGGGTACAATATTCTGGGTGCCGGCAATAGTCAGGTGCGTCAGAACATTGCGGCGCACTTCGCGCAGATATTTATTTATTCTACGGTCTTCCTGCCTGATATCAAAAGGAAGGTCAGCATTATCTGATTTACGCAATGAGGCACAGGATGCTCTAAACATTTTATGATCGGATTTCATCATTTCATGGGTAGTGCTTACCGCAGCATCAAGGAGGGTCTCCGAACCAAACAATTCTTTAAATCTTTCAAACATATCTTAACTCCATCATTAATCTGAGAAAAACAATATTGATCCAGGTATTATAAAGAAAACTATCAATATATACAATATCGGAACCAATTTTGATTTTTGAGACAATTCAGCCATTTTCATTGAAAGCCAGAGCGGTATTTTCTTCGCTGGCCAGAAAATAGCTATACCATAAATATTAAAAAACAGGTGCGAGAAGGCAACGCTGACTCCTGCCGGTGATCCGGTAACAAATGAAGCAAGAAAGGCGGTTAATGTTGTTCCTATATTTGCCCCCAATAAATAAGGATAAACTTGTTCTATTTGCAAAATACCAGCCCCAATAAGGGGGACGATTATGGAAGTGGTGATTGAGGAAGATTGTACAATGGCTGTCAGGGCTACTCCGAGAGTAAAACTTAAAATTGGTGTTCGGAAAATATATCGTTGAAAAAATCGTTCGACTTTGTTCAAAACAAGAGATTTAAGAACTTTAACTATATAACGGAGAGCTATAAACAATAATAAAATTGCAACAATGGCTGAAATCCAGGCGGAGTCGCCGGTAAGGTTGATAATAAAATGTGCTACCGGTTTTGTTATGACATTTAATGGCGAGGTAAATTTTAACCCTCCAAAGCCGGTAAAAATATGCTCCATTAAAGCGGCTGATTTGCCAATTATGTCAAAATATATCTGTAGCGGCAGGAGAACGATAACGGAACATATATTGAAAAAATCATGCAGGATAGAACCGCCAAAAGCTCTTTTAAATTCATCCCCGCGGGAAATACTTCCAAGGGAAACAAGTATATTTGTGACCGAAGTACCTATATTGGCTCCCATGACCATCGGGATGGCGGCTCCAAGCGGCAGAACGCCTGATGCAACCAGACCTACTATCGAAGATGTCGTAAAAGATGAAGACTGTACAATAGCAGTAGAGAAAACACCTATCATCAGAGCCACAATCGAGTTTGAGGTAGCCCTGAACATAGCTGAGGCAAACTCTTTCCCAAAGAGTTTAAAAGAGTCACCCATAAGTTTAACAGATAAAATAAAGATATAGACAAGAACTAAAATCAGAATAATTCTGATGAAAACAGATGCAAATGAGGTTGCTGCATCATCTGTTGTTGTGCCGCGCTGATTCCCTTCAGCCATTTATTTTAGCTTTCGTTACTACTAATACCCAATAAGTAGTTATCAATTTTGGCCAATATATGGCTGATAAATTAGGGTGGCAAGCGTTTTGAGAACAAATTTAAGTTCGGCTGTAACCTATTATGTATCACGACAATAAAAGAAATGTGGTCTCTCATCTTGTAAGCTTTCCAGCTGTAGAATGGATGTAGCTGTCGGTTCTGAAATATTGGGCGGCTATCCGCCTGATTTTATCAGCAGTAATACTCGACAATGAAACTAACAAACGACGGTCATAGTCAATAGGCAGACCAAGATATTCATTCAACCCAAGATAATAAGCCTGATTAATCGCTGAAAGTTTAGAGCTTTGAAGCTGTCCCCAGATTTTATTGCGAGCCCGATTTAGTTCTGACATAGTGGGGCCATCGAATTGAAGCTTTTCAATTTCAAGCAGCATTCCATCAAGAGCGGCTTTATAATTTTGGTTGCCGGTTCCTATCACACAATAAAACCAGCCTATTTCACGGTCAAAATTGGTACTGGCTCCAATCGAATAGGCTAGACCCTGTCTCTCTCTTAAATTCAAATATAGTTTATTGGAAAGAATCGAACTGGCGACAGAAAGGGGGACGGCATCACTGCTTCGGGCATCAGGTAATGCTCCACCAATCATAATAGTAATCTGTTCCTTGTCCAGTTCGGTATGGCTGGAATCTTTAACGATAATATTACCGGTAAAATCGTAAAAGGTTGGTTCCATTCCAGCATTTGGTAATAGTGCCAAACTTGAATCAACCCAGGTTTTGATTTCATCAATCGGTTTCCCTGAAACAATTGAGACAATAATATTTTCAGGTGAATAAAACCATCGGTGATGTTTCTTTAAATCATCAATAGTAATGGAGTTTATTGAACTTGCATCACCCATAACCGGGCGGGAAAATTTGTGATGGGGAAATAGCAAATTAAAAAACTGGTTTTTGGCATTATACGATGGTGAGGTTGCTTCCCGACCTAAAATCCCAAGCATCGCCTGTCGGACATTTTCAACTTCGACTGAATCAAAAGAGGGCTGCAACAGGATCTCGCTAAAAAGATCAAACCCGGTTCGGGCGAACTCATCGATAGTCTCAAATTTCAAAAATGAAAATCTTCTGGAAGTATAGCGGTCATCATAGGGGATCCAGGGATTATCATAAAGGGTAACATTAGCCCCTATTAGTGATAAATCACTCTTAAGTTGTTTTGCATCCCGATTAATTGTACTCTTTTCAAGACAGTGGTTGACAAAATCGGTGATCCCGGCTTTGCCCTCTGGTTCATTGATAGTCCTGCCTTTACCGATTACATTCATGGCAAAGACTTCATTGTCGGGGACGGATTTAATAATTACTGTCAAGCCATTATCGTAAACCTGTCGATAATATTCGGCTTTATCAATTAATTCAAAATTGATTGAATCAGTTACGGGATAGATAAGCCTTTTACCCTCTATTAATTCATATTTCGGAATTTGAACACTATCAAAATGATTGGTTACTTCATCAGCTGACATAGCCAATGGAATATACGAATTGGAAATGGCGCTACTGTCAACCGGTTTTACGATAGTAGCTATAAATGCCGGGGAAGAGAACCATTTCCAGGCTGCTGTTTGACATTGGGGCCAGCTTACTTTTGACATATTGTCATGGTATGACTTAACAAAATTCCATCCAGCGGTCATAATATAGGGTGAGATTATAAAACCATAATAATGAAGTTTGGAAGCATAATATATATCCTCGCATTTGATGGTTGTTTTGATCCCCCGGATTGTCATCTCATCGGCATTATGAACTGTAATTGTTTTCAGGTGATCCAGAATAAGAGTGATTATGGTGTCGCTGTTTTCGGCCTTATCAGTGATTGCCGAAATTTCCAGACGTGAAAATTCTTCGTAGGGGACAAGATTGACTGAAAATTCAGCCGCCAGAGGCTCCGCTCCGCCTTTTAAAGCAATCGAGAGAGGGGAAATATCATCCATCCCCAGATACCGGCTGAGAAGATCGACAGCAAAATAATCGGAATCATCATACTTCGGAGCATTAAAGGAAAAATCTATATAAGTTTGCGTAACATTTGCAATTGTATCAAAGATTTGTTGTCCTGAAATTTGCCCTCCGGTGATTTTTATATTCGCAAAGCTTCCGGTTTTACCAGTTCCGGCATCTTTTTTAAATTTACCAAAAACATTATTGATTACATATTTAATCTGTTCGGATTCAAAATCCCCGATTACCATCAGAGTCATATTGACAGGAGTATAATACCTTTTCCAGTAATCTATCACCGCCTCACGGGTGATGTTTTCTATAAATGCCCGATAGCCCAGAACAGGTTTTTCATAGTTGGTTTTGGCATAGGCATTTTGAGTGAAGAATTTTTCAGCCGGATAGGAAGGCGAATCCATATCCCGATTGATCTCCTCGATAACTACTTTTCTCTCCTTGGTGAACTCATCTTCGGGAAAGACCGAGTTAAAAAGCATATCCGCCTGAACGGTCATCCCGTATTCGATATATTGTTTGGGTAATAATACCAGATATGAAGTCAGCTCTTTGCGGGTAAAAGCATTGATATAGCCGCCCAGATCATCGATCGAAGCGTCCAGCTCCTCACGGGTCAAAGTTGCGGTTCCATCGAATAAAAGATGTTCAAGAAAATGAGTAATTCCGTTTTCAAATTTTGATTCATATTTGCTGCCCGATTTTACAAAAACCATGCTGGAAATCATGGGGGAAGTATGGACTTCTTTCAGGATAACAGTCATCCCATTTTCGAGCTTATATGATTCTGTTTGTGCCTGTATAATAGCAGGTATAACATTGATTAAAGTAAATGTCATCGTAATTAATAAAGCTAAAGAATTTTTTCTGAAATACATAGAATTCTCCATTTTATAAAATATTGCCTCATTCTGGATATATTTTATACATTCTTTGCCGTGGTGTCAATGGAAGGTAAGAATTGCATTGACATATACGACAATTAGGGTATATTTGATGCTTCTATGAGTTATAAAAAACGACATATTCGCCTGGAATTAGGCTTAGACCTGGCCCTCTCGCTGGCTTTGTTTTTAATTCTGGTAATTTCAAACTTTGCCGGCAGTAATCTGTCCGGTATTTCCTTATCAAAGACCAGTTTAAATGAAAATGATTTAAAGACATATTGCTGTGATTATCCTCAGGTTCCGGGTTCCGAAGGAATCGGGATGACTTCGGATGGTTTACCAGTCCCTAAAGAGCCGGCTTTTATTACCCTGCCGTGTATTTTAAATCCTGATAATTCCGGCAAAAAAGTTAATGATAACAAATACTGCAATCCCGAATATCGTTTACAGGCCATAACAACAAAAAAAATTTGTTGCCTGGCAACATCCACTTCAAAAATATCTTCGAAATTAAGCCATCAATTCACCCTTGTCGGGGCTAAGCCCTCCGGCACCAGCTAACCAATAGTTCAGCCAGCCTTTTTTTGGAATTATCTTATAATTTCAAAATAAAGGATTCGAAAATATAATTTAAGCAAAAAATATAATTTATTAATATTGT
>CAYPUP010000065.1:0-8918 GCA_964413795.1 uncultured Ignavibacteriales bacterium | reverse complement strand
AAACAGCCGAGGATTAACAGAATGATTCTATTTAATGTCGATTCATTATTTTTCATAATAATGTTGCGTTAGGTCTTGATCCCGTCTTGAGGGATTGTGACCTGACGCATTCCTTATTCTGTCGGTTCACATTCCGCTAAACGGAACAAGACCCGACAGAACATGGTACCAATTTACTGACTTTCCATATTTTTCACCTCCTATTTAATAATTTTATGGCTTTGAGTCAAATTGGAACAGGCATCGCATGTATTATTTTAAATAAAAGCATAATAACTGGGTAGCTTACTGAACGCAATGAGATTGCCTTGCAGTGAGTTTCTATTCATTTTATTCAATTTGCTTCCTTTGAACAGTAAACTCACCGCAAGCGGTGAGCTACCGGATGACCTACTCTGAAGACTTTTTTTGTAGGGGCACGGCATGCCGTGCCCCTACGTTACGATTATTTTTAATCCCCCTACCCCGCCCTGACCACCAACAACTCATCCCACTTCGTGGTGTAATTCGGGGTGCGGAGTTCGCATTTCATATCCCATGGTTTGGTCGTCCCCTGGGTGGCGAACTGAAGCGTTCTCGCCCCCATTTTGGAATTGATCTCATCAAGGGTTGCCATCAGCGTATCCATATTATCCCGGTCAGCCGTATCGAACATATCGGGTTGGCGCTGATCGGCCGGAACCAGATCGGTGAACATCACCCCCGCCTTCTTATAACGATAACCAGATTTGAAAATCTGTTCGGTCGCTTTAGCGGCGTAACGGATCAACTCGCCGGTATCGTTGGTGGCCACCGGCAGTTTGACATGTTTTTCGACATTGTGCTGGGGATCGGTCTCTTTGTAGCGGTTGGTCATCAGATAAACCGTAAACTGCCTGACCACCGAGCCTTGTTTGCGCAGTTCCACCGCCGCCCGTGAAATATAAGCGGCCACCGCCTCGCGCATGTCTTCGAGGGTGGTCACCGCTCTTCCGAACGAACGGGAACAGGTAATCCCTTTTTTGGTCTGAGGCGCAAATTTCAATTCCGAGCAGGAAATCCCCTGCAGTTCATGCACCAGCCGCACTCCGACGATCCCCATCAGTTTGCGAATCCACTGATCGCTCACCTCGCTTAACTGCAGAGCATTTTCTATCCCGCGGTCATTAAGTTTTTTGGAAAGACGCCGCCCGATCCCCCAGATATCCCCGACCGGTGTTGCCGCCAGGGCGGCAGTGATATATTTCGGTTTGGTCAACTGAAGGACGCCATTGGCTTTGGCCGACCTTTTGGCAATGCGCGTGGCAATTTTGGCTAACGTCTTGGAGGAAGCGATCCCGACCGAAACCGGAATCCCCACCCATTGCATAACCTTGTCTTTCAATTGGCGGCCATAGGCAACCATATCCATGTCCCGGTCAAACCCGGCCAGATTGAGAAAGGCCTCATCAATCGAATAAAACTCCACCTCGGGGCTGAACCAGGCCAGAGTGGCAAAGACCCGTCGGGACATATCACCATAGAGCCGGTAATTGGAAGAGAAGACATAAACATTATGCTTTTTGACAATATCTTTAGCCTTAAAAAAAGGCTCCCCCATCCCGATCCCGAGCGCTTTGGCTTCATTGGAACGGGCGACAATACAGCCATCGTTGTTGGAGAGAACCACAATCGGTTTCCCTTCGAGTTTCGGTTGGAAAACACGTTCGCAGGAGGCGTAAAAATTATTGCAGTCAACCAGAGCGTATAAAGGGGGAAGTGACATAGTTTCCCTATCTTGGTAGCCCATCACTTGGGATGGGTTTACTTTTCAATAAAACAGGTAATGGCCTGTCGGGTACCCCTCAGCTTGCTGAGGGATCCATGATAAATAAAATTTTAATGCGCGGGCGGGAATCCTTTCCTGCCCGTTTAATTTCTCATTGCTGTCAGGAAAGATTCCTGACAGCGCAGGCAAGCTGAACAGTGAACCCACCGCAAGCGGTGGGCTACCAGCTACCAGCTATGCAGATATTAATTTACCCCACCATAAATGGTGGGCCACTCGGATACTATGTAACCGTTCATTCAAAATCCCTGTGCCTGGTAAACGCCCTCGTCTGCTGGCAGGTAATACCTGTTTT
Organism: uncultured Ignavibacteriales bacterium; assembly: GCA_964413795.1. Taxonomy (GTDB): domain Bacteria; phylum Zixibacteria; class MSB-5A5; order GN15; family FEB-12; genus DAOWMZ01. The sequence goes on along the minus strand of CAYPUP010000065.1, from coordinate 6,816 downwards.
ATTAGGGGCAGATGAGGGCATCTGTAGCCCACAAACAACATTATATATTCCGCGTAGAGGCGGGGTTTATCTCCGCCGTCATCAGGTGGGAGACAAGCCCCCACCCTACGCGATGGAAGGATATAATACACACAATCACAAAACATGGATCACACCGGTTACTACTCCCCAGATTTGGAAATCGGTCTCATCTTTAATTTCTATGGGTTGAAAATTGTCATTGTCGGGTATCAGGCGGATTTTGTTTTTGGTCAAACGGAGCCTTCGCACTATAAATTCCCCATCAAGAATGATAATCACCACCCGGTCATCAGTCGGTTTTAGAGCACGATCAACGATTAGAATATCTTTGGAGTGAATTCCCGCCCCGAGCATGGAATCGCCGGCAACCCGCAGATAAAAAGTGGCCGAGGGATGCTTGATAAAAAACTCATTCAGATCCAGCCCCTTTTTCATATAGTTAGCAGCCGGCGAGGGAAAACCGACACAGGCAGTCGAATCCCGCTTGTCATCGGTCATCTTCGTTGACGGCGCCTCCCCCCTCTCAGGGCTGAAAAATTCTGTGATTTTCGCTTCCATGCTTCATAAATACTCAAAAAAAGTCAGGAGTAAATCACATTAGCGGCTATCAAACTCACAAATAATCAAAAAAGTGGACAGGAAAAACCCTTGACTGGCGTCATAATAATAACCTCTTTAATTGTTAGAGTTTTATGGCTAAAATAAGCTTTAATTAAATGATGGTAAAGAAGTGTGCCAATGGCACCTCTGAAACAATTAAATTGATATAAACGTATAAACCATAAAAGAATATCAGAGGAAGGGACAATATGAGATTGTCCGATCGAGAACTGGATGGGATTGTAATTCTTGAGCCCAAAGGTAAAATCATGGGCGGTCCGGATGCAACCCTGCTGCATGACAAGCTGCACGAAATAATTGAAGCCGGCAAAAAGAGGGTTGTCATAGATTTGTCCCAGGTGGACTGGATGAACTCTACCGGTTTGGGGATTCTTATTTCTACCTTGACCACTCTGCGCAACAACGATGGAGAGCTCAAGCTGGCCAACGTCACCGAGAAAATTAAATCACTTTTGGTGATAACAAAATTGGCTCCGGTTTTTGATTCATTTGATACAATTGACGATGCGGTCAAAGCTTTCAAATAATCGCAGCCATGGTTTGAGTTTAATTAGAGAAGTTATGGCAGGTAGACCAGAGTCAGACCTGCCATTTTTTTTAGGAGATTGTAAATGGAAAAACCCAAAATCAGTGGGAACCAGATTAAAATTCCCCCCAGTCATAAGTTCCTGGCTGATGTTGACGATTTCCTGGAAGGTATTCTCAGAAAATTTAAAACTGAGGATTCGGTTATCGCCGATATTGCCATATCCGTATCAGAGCTTGTAAATAACGCTGTCACGCATGGTCAAAAAATAAACAGCGGCTTGCCTGTTACAGTTGAAATCAATCGTTTAAACGATAAGATCAAGATCTCCGTCACTGACAACGGCGGTGGCTTTGATCCCGAAGAACTGGATGATCCTCTGGCTGACGAGAATCTTTTAAAAGAAGTCGGGCGAGGTCTGTTTATTGTGAGATCCCTGATGGATTCGGTTGATATCGAAGCCAATGACAACGGAACAACTATTAGTATAACAAAAACCATTCAATAATTTTAGTTAGCGGTCTGTAAGCATGGACAATGATCTGCTAAAAATAATTATCTACATCTTTACCGGAGGATTTCTCTCTTTCCTGGCTCTTACCATTGTGCGTGATAATCTTGGAAACAGACTTAACCGAGTTACCGGCGCCATGCTTTTATTTGTGGGATTGGGTTCGCTCTTTCTTGCCTTAGCGCAAATTATCTATAAATCTCCTCAGGCATCAGCCGGATTTGTTGATTCTACCCTTTTCCATTTGCAGCATATCTGGGAATTCTTTTTCCCACTCTTTCTCTTATTCTCATGGATATTCCCCGAAGACCGGCTGCGTGATTTCAGACATCGCCGCTTAAGGTATTTGATTTTTATACCTCAACTGACACATCTGCTGCTTATGCTTTTATTCACCCAGTTTGTGGATTTTCTCAGTTCACTGACAATTGAACCAAATGCCAGCGGACTCTCTAAAATCATTATGGTTCCGATGTCATATATATTCTCGCTCTTATTATTGATAATAAGTTTTATTCGCAATGATCATATTGAAATTTTTGGGTTGTTAAATATTCTTTACGTTGTTACGGCTGTTTATTTCCTGGAAACAAGTCGTAAGCTGGTTACAAACCCGCGTCTTCTGGCTCAAACCCGAATTGTGTATAGAGGAATAAGAGCCTGCGCCGGAATATATACTGTTACATTCATAGGCAGTCTGCTGTTTCCCAAATATTTTACTGATACTTTGTATTCGATTTCTTATATTTTATCGAGTCTTTTGATCGCCGGCATTTTTGCTTATACCACTATTCGCTATCAACTTCTCGATGTTCGCCTGAAATTTCGCCAGTCATTTGTATATACGATCACTTCTGCATTGCTGGTAGGGGTTTATATCATACTTGTACTAAAATCGGAATCTATTTTAAAGCCAATATTCGGAGCTCAAACTGAAGTACTGAGCTATGCCTTTATAATAATTTTGTTGCTCCTTTTCCAGCCGATTAACGGATTTTTTGACAGCATTCTCAGATCCATTTTCATTCGTACCAGAACCGACCATGGAAATATTATTGAACGCTTCTCCCGCCAGGTAATTTCTTTGTTCGACCCCAAAAAGCTGCGGCAAATTATCGAAGAAACTCTCAAAACATCATTATTGGTTGAGAAAGTATTCTTTATCTTATATGACGATGAAATCAATGAATATGCCATTCTTCAAAGCGATGACTTCCCAAGGCGAGTTCCGCTTGACCGTGATGATCTGATGCTGAGAGGGATTAATCTTCTAGATTCTCCAACCTATCTTTATTCTCTTTCGGATTATACGACCAACTCCCATCTGGCCAATACCCTCAGTGAGCGCAAGGTACGATTGATACTTCCCATGAAAGACGCCAATCATATGCTGGGGTTCCTGGCCCTGACCGATAAGGTAGCCGGGTATAGTTATTCCACCGATGATTTCAATTTATTGGGCGTTTTATCCAACCAGATGGTGACCGCCCTTACCAATGCCAGGCTGTATGTCGATTCTCTGGAACGCACTCGTCTTCAGGAAGAAGTATCGATGGCTCGTCAGATTCAGCTTGATCTGCTCCCCTCTTCCCCTCCAATTTTTGAAAACCTGACAATCTCCGTACATTCTACTCCCTCTCGAACAGTTGGAGGAGATTTTTATGACTTTATTAAGATCGATGAAAACCGCTTAGGAATTGTGATTGCTGATGCCTCGGGAAAAGGGATGCCGGCAGCTCTGATGATTGCCCAGACACAGGCTATCATTCATAGTGAAGTCAGAAACGGAAATCGTATTTCTAAAATGATGAGAAATATGAATCAACTGGTTGCCGAGGCTACCTCCCCGGAAAAATATGTCACTCTCTTCTATGGCGAACTTGATACCAAGCTTGGTGAATTTCATTATTGCAATGCCGGACACAACTACCCTATTCTGGCTCGCGCCAATGGTGATATGGAATTATTAACTACCGGCGGACCTATAATTGGAGCTCTGCTCAATATGGAATATACATCGACTTCAGTACGACTCGAACCGAATGATATACTCTTCTTATATACCGATGGCCTTTCTGAGGCGATGGATAAGGATGAAAATGAGTTTGGCGAGCAAAGATTGAGAGATTTGGTTTGTCAATTTCGACATCATAACGCCTGCGATATCATGGATAATATCCTGAATGAGGTTAAAACATTTGATGGAACTTTTCCTCCAAGGGATGATACTACGATAATCTCTTTAAAAATTAACGGCAAAATGGTTGCTTCAAATGTCTGATAAGTTTAATAATTTCAACGAAGAAAAACTGTTTGAACGTAAAAACAAACATTGTGGTTTCAAATTCTGTCCCCTTTGCGGCAAAAATCTTGCAAGAGTTTTGATGGATGGACAATACCGCATGGCTTGTACCGATACGGATTGTAATTATGTTTTTTATCAAAACCCGATTCCGGCAGCCGGAGCTGTCATAGTAAAGGATGACCAGATTCTACTGGTAAAAAGAGCGCATCCGCCAAGGATCGGATGGTGGTGTTTCCCGGCCGGTTTTATGGAATGGGGTGAGCACCCCAGAGAGACCACAATCAGAGAAGTAAAAGAAGAGACTGGTTTGGATATTAAACTTGGTGATTTTTTTGAAGTTTATTCCGGAAGTGATGACCCCAGGGTCAATGCTATTTTATTATTGTATATAGCAGAGATTTCCGGCGGAGTATTACAGGCTGGTGATGATGCTGAGGAAGTTCGCTTTTTCAGCTTTGATAATCTCCCTGAAAAGATTGCTTTTGAATCACACATCCAAGCCTTAAAAGATTATAACAGACGTTATCGTCAAAATAATATTAAATAATGAATTTATCATTCGGTAAACAATTATTCAGGTTATTACTCCTTTTTGCCATACTCCCCTCGTTGCTATTGATTATAACTGGGTACTACCTTTCAACTGAAAATATTTTAATCAATACAAATGAAACCGATGATAACTTTCTTGAACTTTCTGATTATTATAACAACCGTAATTCAGAATACCTCGAAGATGAAATTAATCGTTATGTTGAGGATAATGATTATTACCCTTTGATTGCAGACTTTATGTATATTAATTCGGGTGTTTTCACCGGTATACATAAAGGGGTTCAGATATTATCAGAACAACTGATTAATTCTCTATTAAAACATAAAAACGATACTAATAATTTAATACTAATAATTGACGATACAATCTACCAATACAATGTAAAAGTGTTGGATACGAACAATATCATCTACGCCGGTTTCAAATTTGATCAAACTTATTCAGAACTGATGCAATCCTATCAGGATAAAAGAGCTGAACTCATTTCTGTTAAATATTTGAATAAAAAGTATTTATTATTTGTTGGAATTATTTTTATCACATTGGCGATAATTACCATTATTTTTGCCTATTATTTCTCATCGAAAATCTCAAAAAACATGTCAAAACCATTGGCTAAATTAGCCCTGGCTGCTAATGCTATTTCGGAAGGTAATTTTAATCAACAAGTAAAATTGTCAGGATCATCAGAAATGATTTCACTAATATCTAACTTCAATGAGATGGCAAATAAATTGGAACAGACAACGGCCAAGTTGACCCAAAGTGAAAGAGTTGCCGCCTGGCGCCATATTGCGCGAAGATTTGCTCACGAATTAAAAAATCCCCTTCAACCTATTCTTATTTCATTATATCAAATTGAAAATAAACTTATCGGGACCACGGACCAGAACGAAATAAAGGACAAGTTGAAATTAGTTTCTGATGAAATCAAACACCTGACAGATCTCGCTGATCGATTCTCTATGCTGGCAAAATTACCCGAACCAAAACTAAATACAATAGATCTTAGAAAAGTTATGAATTCACTTACTGAATTATATCATGACCTGCTTAAACCCTTTTCATTCCATCTTCAATTGCCTGATTATGAAATTCCGGTAAGTATCGATCTCACTTATTTTCGGGAAGCTATTCATAATCTGTTTAAGAACGCAATAGAAGCTTCTACCCATGGTGATGTTATCATGTTTTCATTAAAAAAAGAAAACAAAATGGCGATAATCACTCTTGAAGATCATGGCGAGGGAATGTCAAATGAGGTTATAGCCTCAGCAAGACTCCCCTACTATACCACCCGACAATCCGGCAGTGGCATCGGCCTGGCTATTGTAGAAAAGACTATCAATGAAATAAACGGACAATTGGAGATAAATTCCGAACCGAATAAAGGGACGATAATTACAATTAGATTACCATTAGCAAACAGGGAACAAAATGCCTGAAACAATTTTAATAATTGATGATGAACAAAAAATCATATCTTCTTTTACGTCCCTTTTGGAAGATGAAGGATATAAAGTCAATTCTGCCGAGAGTATTGAAAAGGCTCTGAAGCTCTATAACAAAAACAGATATGACCTCATCCTTCTCGATTTGAACCTTCCCAAATTATCCGGTGTAGATTTTCTTAAGATTATCAAAGATGATCCCATTCCGCCGGTGGTGCTGGTCATTTCCGGACAGTCGGATATTTCCACAGCGTTGGAGACGATTAGATTAGGAGCCGCAGATTATCTTGAAAAACCCGTCCCACCGGAGAAACTATTAACCAGCGTTAAATCCGGATTATTGCTTTCTCAGGCTCAAAAGCAGCGGTTACTGATGGTTAATGATCTCGATCAATCTTCACGCATTATCGGTGAATCTTCAGCCATAAAAAAACTGCTGCTGACTATCTCGCAAGCGGCGCCAAATGATGTTTCTGTTTTAATAAGAGGTGAAAATGGCACGGGCAAAGAGCTCGTGGCCATGCGGCTTTATCTTGAGAGTAAACGAAGAGAGAAACCGTTTATCAAAGTTAACTGCCCTGGAATCCCAGCCTCTCTTTTTGAGTCGGAGCTCTTCGGCCATACCAAAGGGGCCTTCACCGGAGCGGTCAGAGACTATCCCGGTAAATTTGTTTTGGCTGACGGGGGATCTATTTTTCTTGATGAAATCGGTGATCTCCCCTACGAATGCCAGGCAAAATTGTTAAGAGTTTTAGAAACCAGTGAGGTGGAAAAACTTGGCTCTACGGACAGTACTATTGTAGATGTCAGAGTTATCTGTGCGAC
>CAYPUP010000064.1:0-8942 GCA_964413795.1 uncultured Ignavibacteriales bacterium | reverse complement strand
CCTGGTAAAAATTGATAAAACTTATGATGTTCCTTTAACCCATTTAGTACGAAAAGTGGAGAAGTTATTTTGAGCCAGCCGGCAAATATAATCTTTGATCTGGATGGAACCCTGATTGATTCTTCAGAAGGGGTTGTGGAGGCTGTCAATTATTCGCTGCTAAAAATGGGAGAACCTCCCCAGCCGCCGGAGATAATTAAATCCTTTATCGGTTTTCCTCTCAGTACCATGTATCCTCATTTTACCAAAGTACCCCTCAAAGAACTATACCGGCACTTTCAGGTTAAGGCATCTGAAACAGTTGTTTCATCGACTGTTGTATTACCAGGTGTCACTGAAACAATAGATCAGTTAATAAATCAGGGCTTTAATTTAGCCATTGCATCTACAAAAATAAGACCTCATATCGAAGGGATAATTAAAAAATTCGACTGGGAGAATATTTTTAAAACATATTCCGGCGGCAATGAAGTTGAAAAGGTCAAACCGGACCCGTCGATTTTTATAATGACTCTGGATCGCATGCATGCCGAAGCAGGAGAGACCATTGTTGTCGGGGATACTATCAATGATGTCCTGGCTGCAAAAGCTGTCCCGATGAGAGTCGTTGCGGTAAAATCTCCATACAGTGAAAATGATGATTTGAAAAACGCCAAGCCTGATTATTATCTGGATGTCATTTCGAGATTACCGGAATTATTGAGAGGAATTAAATAGAGAGGACCATTATGAAAATTTTTCTTCATTCATTTGATACGCTTATAGGAAAAATTAATATCGCCTCTACGGAAAAAGGGTTGGCCTTCCTGGCGCTTCCCGATGAAACCGAATGTTATTTTAACACGAGGATCAAAGAGTTATATCCAGATTATGAAATTGGTGAAGGGGGTAAAATTAACAAGCAGGCCGAAAAGGAAATCAAAGCCTATTTATCCGGGAGACTTAAGAAATTCAATGTCAGTCTTGACCTGCAGGCTGCCATATTTCAAACAAAGGTACTCAGCGAGGTCGCCCGTATACCATATGGAAAAACAAAAACATACGGTGATATTGCAAAACTAATAAATAATCCAAAAGCATTCAGAGCGGTGGGAACAGCAAATGCTCAAAACAAAATTCCGATAATAATTCCTTGTCACCGGGTGGTGGCATCAAATGGATTAGGCGGCTATGGCGGCGGGTTAGATCTTAAAAGGAAGCTTTTAAATCTGGAAATGAACTTTGAGGTTTTTTAGCCGTACATTATAATGATATAAAATGGAAATAATCAGCGAGTCAAACCATAAAATGGAGATTTAACCGATGGATCAAAGAATTGAAAAACTTGCCCAACTGCTGGTTCATTATTCGATTAGATTAAAAAAAGGGGAGATGCTCAAAATTCAGGGGGAAGTTTGTACTCTGCCGCTTATCAAAGCCGTATATAAAGAGGCTGTCTTAGCCGGCGCATATCCTTACACCAGAATAGTCGTCCCTGATAATGAAGAGAGTTTTTTGAAGCACGCCAAAGATGATCAGTTGAAATTTATTTCACCGATGGAAAAGTTTGAAGTCGATAAGATGGAGACCCTAATCGTTATCTGGGGTAGCTCTAATACTCGTTATCTTTCGGGAGTAGATCCCCAAAGACAGGCGCTGATGCGCAGCTCTCGATCAGCCTTGATTAAAAAGATGTTCAAGCGCATGGGTGATAATTCTCTCAGGTGGTGCGGGACCCTCTTTCCGGTAAGCGCCGATGCTCAGGAAGCAGAGATGTCTTTAAAAGATTGGGAAGATTTTGTATATAATGCCGGCCATATGAACACTGATGACCCGGCAAAACATTGGAAGAAAATATCCAATGAACAACAGCGTCTGGTTAAGATCCTTAACCGGATAGACCATCTTCATTTTCAGTCTGAGGGGACTGATTTGAAAATGAGAGTCAAAGGGCGTAAATGGATTGAATGCTCCGGCCGCGTTAATTTTCCTGATGGAGAGATTTTTACCGGGCCAATCGAAGATACGGTCGAAGGTCAAATCCAGTTCAGTTATCCGGCCGTTTATATGGGGCGAGTAGTTGAAAATGTTAAGTTGGAATTTAAAAAAGGTAAAGTGGTTAAAGAATCAGCCGGTAAAAATCAAGAATTCCTTACGAGTATGCTGAATATGGATAAAGGTGCGCGATTTGTCGGAGAGATTGCCATTGGTACTAATTATGATATCACGCATTTTTCGAAGAACATATTATTCGATGAAAAAATAGGCGGAACCTGTCATCTTGCGGTTGGCAAATCAATAGATGAATCGGGTGGTAAGAATATCAGCTCCCTTCACTGGGATATGATTTGTGATATGCATAAGGGCCAAATTACTGCTGATGGCAAGATAATTTACCACAATGGTAAGTTTGTTATCTGATTTATTATAGATCTAAAAAAGGCTGACAGTTAGTCAGCCTTTTTTATTTAATTTTTTGTCAGCTTACGGGGTAGCAGGTGGCTGGCCGCCCTTAAAAAGGTATTCAACTAAATATGTTAAATCTGTAACTAACACAGCCAAATCGCTATTGGCATCACCGGACTGAATTGTCACGGGTGCTGATCCGCCTTTAAAAAGATAATTAACAAGGTAGACCAGATCGGCTACATTGATCGAGCCGATATTGTCGGCATTGCCTCTGATTACCGGCTTCATAACGATATTACCATCATAAAAACGAGGATTATATGTCATATATTCTGATCGTAAAGATAACTGGTAAGCTCCATTAGTTGTATCAACAAAATCATTTGATCCCCCCAGAGCATAAGGATCAGTTGAGAAATGAATTCTCATAACTTCGCCGTATCCCGGTTCAAGAGGCAGATTTGGCCCAGCAGCATCAATTGATAATTCAACCGTATATTTTCTAACCCAGGAATCCTGATGGACATATTTAATTTCATCGAAGTATGATGTCCTGTTGCCGAATGTGACCGAATCATAATCAATCAAACCTGATCCCCCATATGTAAAGGGAATTGTTATTTTATCTATAGGCTGGGAATTCTTTAAATTTACAGAAATATAAGCTTTTTCACCGGCAAAAACAGAGTCTGATGTAAAGGTAAGAGTATCACCCAATAGAATAATAAAAGCATGTTTTTCTCGTGATATTATTCCATACTCAGTATTGATACTAAGAGATACATCGTAAACACCGGACTCCCCAAAGTAATGTGTTGGATTCTCGATATATGAAGAACCCCCGTCTCCAAATGACCAGACATAGGAGTCAGCAGCCAGAGATGAAGTATTGGTAAATTGTATAGTCTGCGGAGCATCGCCAAAAGTTATATCAGCATTAAAGTTAGCTCCCCAGCCAAAAGATCCTTCAGTATTAATAATACCCCAACCGTAATTATTATCAGGGTTTTCTGCATGATCGCCAAAATCTTTTAATGATTGAATAATCATCTGGGGAGTATAGTTGGGATGAGCCTGAATAAGCAAACAAACCGCTCCGGCAACCAACGGTGTTGAGAGGGATGTTCCGCTGGCAGTGGTATAAGAATAATCCCCGCTGGATGATGCACAGGCAGTGTTGACGCCAAGAGCGCCGACTTCGGGTTTCATACGGCCATCATAAGTTGGACCTCTTGATGAGAAATTGGCAATGTTGCCGCTCGCATCCATAGCCGCACAAGCTACAATATCGTAACCATCACAGGGAGGACCTAAAGTTCCGGCACTTGGACCGCTATTACCCATTGAATTACAGACAATAATTCCAAGTCCAGCCGCGGTATTGGCAGCAATTGTAATCGTTGCAGTTTGACCGTCAAAATCGGAATATGTATACCAATCGGTGTAAGTTAATGAAGAAGTAACAACATCCGCTCCAAGGGGATCAACCCATTCCAAAGCAGCCACCCAGTTATCCTCTTCAACCGGCGTTTCAGAACGAACATCCTCGGTTTTGCATAAAATGAAATTTGCTTTATAAGCGGGACCGTAAAGTGTCCCATCTTTAAGTCCACCGGCCGTTGACCAGGTAAGGGTTCCGTGGTTCCATTGGGTGCTTATATCTTCGGTTTCATTAGCTGTGTTGCTGTCATTAAAGATAAAATCCCATTCAGCTAAAACTCTTCCATCAGCATAATGCTGGGCGAAAGCTTCATGAGATTTGCGGTATCCTGTATCAAAAACAGCCAGAGTCACCCCTGAACCATCATAACCCATATTGTGAACCGGAGGAACATGAATCTGCTCTAATTGATCCTGGGCTAAACCATAATTTAATATATCAGGGGATAAGGCCATATTTTGGATATCATCAATTCTGATGTCAGTAATTTCTGCTTGATCACGGCGGTTAAATTTAGCCAGAGGTTTGACTTCGACGACAAAGGGAAGAGATTCTAATTGTACAATATTTGCAAGTGGGATGTCAAAACTGGCAGCATTTAACCACCTGGAGATTCGCCTGAGCTTACCGCCACTATTAATAATATTATCAATATAATCCTGAACGACCGGCAGATCAGCAAATAAGACCTTGTCTTTGTTGACCTTAGAACGCCTATTAAGTGATCTTTCCGAGACCGTTAAAGAAGCAGCTTTACTGTTAAAATCTTCTTTCGTAAAAATGCCCTTATCTGTAAAAAAGACCCAGATGCTTACATCTTCGTTATTCTGGGACGTAAGATATTCGAGGGCAGTACTTTTTATTAAATCTTTTGATTTTTGTATAACAACCGGTCCATCGACAAGGCATTCATGTCCCGGAATTGTACCATTGGCAAATATAGACGTAATTGATATGGCAGTAATAAAGAGAAGGGTGAGGAAAAGCAAAGAGGAAGCTTTTTTCATTTCGGGAGTCCTTTCTTACGATTTTAAAAAAGAGCTAAAGTTATTATAAGACCAGTTATATCCAAATTTAAGGCACTTTCAAATTTTGTCAACATTTTTAAGTAGAACTATGCCTACTACTATTGGATCCTTCCTATATATTTTAATGCAATTCAATATATAATTGTTCCTTCGGTTAAAATTATAAGAAATTGAAGGCTTGCAATCCGTTATCTTACATAATGATCAATAATAGATATTGTAACAGTTATTATAATAAAAAACAGGCATATATCATGCTTATATTGATCTCAGTAATTTGTTAAAAACCTGATTTTTTAATGATGGAGATGTTATAAATGAAAAACAAATTGAAATCACAAAGAGGTATGACCCTTCTGGAGTTAATGACGACAGTTGTTATTATCGGGATTGTGGCTGCGATGGCGGTTCCCCGGTTTGAAGGAGCATTTGAAAAGATCAATTATAAAAAAGCTAACCGGGATATTATATCAACAATTAAATTAGCCAGGTCTAAAGCAATATCAGATAAAGCTCCTTATGGTGTTTATTTTGATCAAAATCACCTGTCAATTACTTTATTTAAAGATGTTTTGAATCCTGCTAATTATGAATTTGAAGATGGTGATGAGGTTGTTCGAACTGATACTTTGGCCGGCGATTTGGAATTTATGGATACCAATCTTGATACTGACGCCATAATTTTTATGCCCAATGGATCAGCTCGTTTTATAACCTCTATGGCAACTGGTGCAGATATTTATACATTAAAATACTCTGAATTACTAGTTGGTACTCAGACTCACAATATTCTTGCATCAACCGGTAGGATTAAAACTGTATCAAATTATTATTAAAATACTTACTCCTTCTTCTCCTTTTTGGCAACCCCTCCCTTCCGGAGGGGTTTTTTTATTGATTTAGCAGGGTTTTTTAAATCCGTTATTAATGATAAAATGAGGTTAAGTACCAGGCAGGGTGAACCGATAAATCCCGTACAATGATAAATTATCGGGCTAAAAAGATTTTTATCCGATTTTTGGAAAAATGCCATAAATCGAATTAAATACATGCCGATAAGAAATTTATAAAAGAACTTGAAAGCTTTAACTACAGAGTAATCTATGTTGTTTTCGCAAAAAAGTAAAAGTACCGTAGGACTTGACATTGGTTCGAGTTCTATAAAGTTGGTTAAGCTTGACCATACTAATGACGGCTATTCAATAGCTGCCATAGGCGTGAGAGAGCTTCCACCCGATGCCATCGTTGCTGATGAAATAAGAGACCGTGAAGCAGTGATTTTTAACGTTCAATCTCTTATTGATCAAACCGATCCCAAGATCAAAGATGTTGTAATTTCAATATCCGGTCACGGGGTAATGACCGATCGATTCACCATCGATCACAAAACCGGCAGCGAAGCTGAACAGGCTATCCTGTTTGAAACCGAACAAAGAGCGCCATTCGATGTCGATGATGTCTCGCTTGACTATCATATCATTAATGTAGATGAAAGCGTCAAAAAAATGGATGTCCTTCTGGTGGCGGCGCGTAAGGAATATCTCCAAACGCAATTAGAACTCATAGCCGATTGCGGGTTAAGACCGGTAATTGTTGATGATGATGCTCTGGCTATTTACAATGCCTATGAAAACAACTATGACATTGACCCGACCAGGATAACAGCTCTTTTGAATATCGGCCATGATGTCACCAATATCACCTATTTGCTGGAAGGCAGATACCATTCTACCCGTGATGTCTCCTCGGGAACCAGAGAAATTTATAATGCTATTCAGAAGGAATTCCGCCTTAATCCGGAGCTGACTTCAAAAGCTATTAAAGGTGAGATGGATGATTCAATTGATCAGGATATGCTCAAAGCTACTATTATATCAGCAACTGATGAGTTGCTTTCAGGTGTGGAACTGGCTTTTTCATATTTCAAATCACAAACAAAAGTAGATGGTGTGGATTGGATTGTTCTTTCGGGCGGCGGGTCTTTGATCCCCTTCCTGCCGGAACTTTTACAGTCCAAGTTGAACATTCCATTAGAGATTGCTAATCCGCTGCGAAAAGTGGATTACGATCCGGATTTGTTCCAATATTTACAGCCGGAAAAAATTGCTCCATTACTGACAGTTTCAGTCGGTTTGGCAATGAGGAAGGCGAGGTAACAGACTGATGATAGAAATAAATTTACTTCCCAAGCAATATAACAAAAAAGCAGTCAATCTGTCTTTTGGTAAAGCCGGATTCTATACTCTCGGCGGTGTGGTTGGTATTATTATCATGCTGGCTTTTATTTCCTTCTATCAAGCCCATCAAATAAGCAAGCTTGATGAAAATATCGGTAAAGCCAAACAGCGCGCGGCCATGCTTCAGAATGATATCAGGCTTGTTGATGCCCTCATTGATGTCAAACAAAAGATTGGCGAAAGGATGAGCGCTGTCGATAGACTGGATAGCCACCGAACGGCATGGGTCAGAGTTCTTGAAAACATTTCAAGCAATATCCCTGAGTTTATTTGGCTGGCCAGACTTTCTGAAAAGGATGCTCCTGCAGTTAAAAATGCTGAAACGGAACAGGGACAACAGGCACCCCAGGTTATCGATAATCAGCCCAGAGTACATGAGGCTGAAATTGAAGGGTATGCCTTTACCTTGAATGACTTGGCTTCCTTTATGATAAATATGATGCGCTCAGATTATTTTGATAATGTGGAACTGACAACTTCATCGGAAAAAGTTTTTGGTGAACAGAAGGCATACAATTTTGTCTTCTCCTGCAATGTCCATTATTTATCTGATGAGGAACTTCAAAATCTGATAGCCCAGGCTAATAATAATGAAGATAATAATAAAACCAGTCACAAGAGCCTAAACTAAGGATGCTGCTATGGACCTGAAAGATCCCAAAACACAAAAGATATTATTGGGTGTAATAGCCCTCTTTATAGTAGGCTATTTCTGGTACACTCGTCTTTATGTGAATTATGATTCTCAAATTGCGAACAAAAGCCAGGAATTTGAGTCCATTACGACCAATCTGCGCAATGTAGAGATGAAAGCCAAATCGCTTGATGCGCTTAAATTAGAGTATAGTGATTTGATTGATCGTTACCATGAAATCGAAGCGTTGCTTCCCGAAGTAAAACAGATTCCATCTCTGCTGGTACAGCTGCATACAGCTTCTTCAATTACCGGTACCAGGATTACCAAGCTTAACCCGCGCCCGATTGAATCTCAGCAATTTTATAACATCGCTTCGTTTGAGATAGAAATGACAGGAACGTATCATGATTTCGGGAAATTTGTCAGTTATGTGGCTAATTTCCCATTTATAGCCAACCTGACTAATATGGAACTGGTATCTCAAAAATTGGCCATATCAGAAAACGATAGTCAGAATGATAAATCTAATCATGAAACTCTAACGGCAAAATTTGTACTTTCGACATACTTCGTCAAAGAAGATGAACGGCTCTCAGAGCTTGCTCTTTAGGAGGTCAGGTAGTAATGAAAAAGGCTTTTGCCCTACTAATAATAATTAGCGTATTTTTAACTGTCGGTGGCGCCTTTGCCTCCCAGGTGACAAATGTCGAGTTGAACTATGATAATGGTTTTACTCAGGCTCGGATTGATGTCCAGGGGACGGTAAGGTTTTCTCATCAGACTGAAATCGCTAAAGATGGCAAACCATTCCGGATTATCCTGGATGTACTCTCCGCAACCCATGATCTGGGCGCCACTAATTTCTGGGCTTTGCCCAATTGCCCGATACAGGGTTTACGAACCAGCCAGTACTCAGTTAAACCGGAAAAAGTTGTCAGACTGGTTTTTGATATGAAAAAGGAGACCTTTTACCAGGTCAGTTCGGATGAAAAATCGATTACGATTTCATTCCTTGATAAAAATTCAAAGGCTTTCCCTGTCTGGTCAACGACACAAGTCGCGTCTGAGTTAAAGAAATCACAAACTCAGGAAAAAACAGCTGTGGCTGTAAAAAGCGAACCTGCCCCGGCAAAGGAAACTCCGGCCAAGGAAAAAACCTGGGTAGATAAGAATTCTTCGATGGATCAGGATCGTAAATTAAGCTTGAAAGG
>CAYPUP010000063.1:0-8947 GCA_964413795.1 uncultured Ignavibacteriales bacterium | reverse complement strand
AGGTTGAGATTTTTGATCTCTACACCGGGAAGCAGATTGAAAATGGGAAGAAGTCGATTGCAATTTCGATTTCTTACCGCCACACAGAGAGAAGTCTTTCTGGTGAAGAAGTTGATGAACGACAGGAAAAAGTTATCAACAGTTTAAAAGAAAAATACAATGCAGAGATAAGGGATAAATAGATGTCTGACGATAAAGTATTAAAACTGATCGATAAAATGAACAGTGCGGTTGATTATATTGAGGAACTTTTACGTGAAAATGCCACCCTCAAGGCAGAAAACTCACAAATTAAGTCCGAATTAAACAACCTTAAAAATGAGACAAAGAAAATTAACCTGTTAAGCGCTGATCAATCTCAGGTAGTAAAAGCCAAGCTGGCCGGAGTACTGGAAAGACTTGATGAATTGGAGCAGATTGGTCAATAATTTCACTTGACAAGCATTATTTAATTTTGTATAAATTCTTGATAGATAGTAGGATAAGAGATTTGAGCCGATTAACGCTGTTAGAACAATGGCAGACGGTATGGTAGAAAACAAAGTTGTCGTAAACATATATGGTGAGGATTATCCCCTGGCTGGGGTAGAAGATCCTTCTCAAGTATCCAAAATAGCAGATTTTGTAGATTCCAGAATGAAGGAAATTGCTGAAAATAGCCGCATTAAGGCTCGTGATAAAGTGGCTATTCTTTCGGTTATGTCTATTGCATCCGAGCTAATGGATAAAAAAGATGAGATGGAGACTTATAAGGCCGATATTAATGGCCAGTTTAATGAGCTTCTCACTCGATTGGACAACGTGTTGCCTGCTGTGAAGATGATTCCCTGATTTTAGGAATCTCTGATCAAATTTTTCATCCGCAACATTTTCACATAGATTGAACCTCCGAAATATGTTCGGAGGGGAGGCGCTACAATGAACGACACAATCATTATTGTCGCTGTGGCAGTTCTTGCCTCTGTAGCCGGCTTTTTTCTTTCGTGGTTCGTGGCTAAACGAGTTTCACGGGATAAAGTAGCCGATGCTGCTGCGGAAGCCAAAAGGATAGTTGCAGAAGCCCAAAAAGAATCAGAAATCAAAATAAAAGAAGCCAGATTAGAAGCAAAAGAAGAATGGCTTAAGCGAAAAAGTGATTTTGACCGGGAAGCGGTTCTCAAAAGAAAAGAACTTGACGACACCGAGAAACAACTCGATGAAAAAGTTTCCGCCCTTCAGAAAAAAATTAATGTTATCGAAGATCGTGAAGTCGATTTTAACAAAAGAGAAAAAGGGATTCATACCCGGGAAAAGGGAATTGAGCTTCGGGAAACGGAGCTGGACGAGATCATCGGCAAACAGAATGAACGTCTCCAGATTATTGCCAATATGACTCCCAAAGAAGCCAAAAAGCTGTTGATGGATAATATGATCAATACTGCTAAGTTAGAAGCGGCTCAGTACATCAAGGATATCAAAGAAAAAGCCGAACAGGACGCCAACAAAGAAGCCAAAGAGATAATACTTTTGGCTATATATCGTTGTGCCGCAGAACACACCGTGGAAACGACAGTCTCGGTTGTTATCCTCCCCAATGACGAAATGAAAGGGCGTATTATCGGCCGTGAAGGAAGAAATATCCGCTCCTTTGAGACAGCCACCGGTATTGATGTTATAGTCGATGACACCCCTGAAGCTGTAATTTTATCCGGTTACGATCCGGTCAGGCGGGAAATTGCCCGCATGGCGTTGGAAAAACTTATTACTGATGGACGAATTCACCCCACCCGTATTGAAGAGGTGGTTGAAAAATCACAAAAAGAGATGGAAGTGATTGTTCGTGAAGCCGGTGAACAGGCTTGTTTTGAATTGGGTATTCATGGCCTTAATCCGGAAGTTATCAGCCTGTTGGGCAAATTGAATTTCAGAACCTCTTATGGACAAAACGTTCTGGCGCATTCCAAAGAAGTTGCCATGCTATGCGGTCTGATGGCTGCTGAACTTGAACTTGACGCTCCCACCGCCAAGCGCTGTGGTTTGTTACATGATATTGGAAAAGCGATTGATCGCGAAACCGAAGGGACTCATACTCAAATCGGTGCTGATTTCATGAGAAGATATCGGGAATCTGAAGTAGTTATAAATGCTATTGAATCCCATCATGGCGATGTCCCCATGATAGGTCCTTACCCGGTTTTGGTTCAGGCGGCTGATGCTGTTTCTGGCGCTCGCCCTGGGGCAAGAAGAGAACCGCTCGAGGCTTATGTCAAACGTCTGCAGCAACTTGAAGAACTGGCTGATAGCTTTAAAGGTGTATCAAAGGCTTATGCTATTCAAGCTGGCCGCGAAATTAGAGTTATTGTCGAACATGAAACTTTGGATGATCTGGCCAGTTCAATCCTGGCCAGCGACATTGCTTCAAAAATTGAAAGTGAAATGCAGTATCCCGGCCAGATTAAAGTGACGGTTGTTCGGGAAATCAGATCAACCGAATATGCAAAATAGACTGAAAATAAGCATTTTTACAATAATTGCTTGATCTTAAGGCGGAGTGTATGTAAACTCCGCCTTAGTTATTTAAGCCAATGGCGTAGTTGAGGGCTATTGTACAATTAATTTATAGCTTTATTAGAAAGATTTTCTATGTCCGTTTTTACCATATTATTTGTCTCTGATTTATGCGGCAAAGCTGGCCGACAGGCAGCCGCGCACATGATTAAGCCCCTAAGAGAAAAATACAATGTCGATTATGTCATCTGTAATGTCGAAAATGCGGCAGGCGGCTTTGGAATTACCCCCGAAATGTCTCGCAAGGCTTACTCTTACGGGATAGACATGCAGACATCCGGCAACCATATTTGGGACCGTTATGAAATTGTTCCTTATCTCAAAACTAATCCCAAACTTTTACGACCGGCCAATTTTCCGCATGGCGTACCCGGCTTTGGTTATTTTATTGATGAAGTTAACGGTGTTAAAATCGCCACTGTAAATCTAATGGGGCGGACCTATATGAAAGATATAGACTGCCCGTTTTTTACAGCCGATAAAATCATTGCCCATGTCAGCCAGGAAACGAATCTCATTTTTGTCGATATGCACGCTGAAGCGACTTCCGAAAAACAGGCTATGCTCTATTATCTTGATGGCGATGTTTCCGCCATCGTAGGAACGCATACCCATATTCAAACTGCTGATGAACATGTGTCTCCCAATGGGACGGCATATATCTCAGATGCCGGTATGACGGGTCCGTATGATTCCATAATCGGCATGGAAAAGGAACCTTCACTCCAGAGATTTATTACCGGAATGCCCAAAAGATTTACAACTGCAACCGGTGATGTCAGACTGGCAGGTGTGTTAATAAAGGTTGATAGTGAGAGTGGAAAAGCCATAAGTATCGAGAGAATAATTTTGAATTTCGATATTGATACTTTCAAGCCGGAAGATATTACCGGAATAAAAAAATCTGATGATGAAACCAATAATGATGAAACTGAATGTGAAGATCAGGATTCAGAGGATGAAATTGTAGAGGAATAAAGGAAAGTAATGATATGTCCGCTCAGCTAATAGATGGTAAGGAAGTTGCCGCCAGTATAATTTCAGATTTAGAGGGTAGAATAAAAGTCCTTGCCGATCGTGGTATAGTCCCCGGTTTGGCTGCGGTTCTTGTTGGTAATGATCCCGCCTCGGCTACCTATGTTAGTTCCAAAGCAAAAAAATGTAAAAAATTGGGGATGTACTCCGAGGTGATTCAGGAGCCGACTACATTAAAACAGGATGAATTGGTTGCTATTGTTAAACGGCTAAATAACGATCCTAAAATACATGGCATTCTGGTACAATCTCCTCTCCCAAAACATATCGATGAACTTTCGGTTACGCTTAATATTAATCCGGAAAAAGATGTTGATGGTTTTCATCCGCACAATGTCGGCATGATGTCTATAGGCCGCCCCGGTCTGCTGCCCTGCACTCCTCTTGGAATCGTAAAATTACTCTCTTATTATAAAATTGACCCTTCCGGTAAAGAAGTTGTGGTCGTGGGACGTTCCAACATTGTCGGAAAACCAATCGCCTCTATGCTGGTTCAGAAGGCTGAAATGGCCAATGCCACAGTTACTATTGCCCATTCCAGGACAATGAATTTACCCGAAGTAACCCGAAGAGCAGATATTTTAATTGCTGCAATTGGTTACCCTGAATTTATCAAAGGGGATATGATCAAAGATGGAGCGGTTGTTATTGATGTTGGCATTAATCGCATTGATGATCCTTCATCCAATAAAGGCTATCGCTTGACTGGCGATGTAGAATTTAGCTCTGCTGTTGAAAAGGCATCTTTTATTACTCCAGTCCCCGGAGGGGTAGGACTAATGACCATTGCTATGCTGATGTCAAACACGGTCACAGCGGCTGAAAATTTAAATCCATATGGGTTGAAAAAATAGCAATTCTATTGCAAAAAAGGCTCTTTTTACTGCAAAAAGTTACATACTGTTAATATGTGGATAACTTTGTTACACCGTTTTTAAAATTGTTACAAAAAAATTATTTTTATTAAATTTATTACCTGCTCGTAAGTTATTAGAATACTATCCTTTAGGACTTATTGTTGATGCAATTCTTAATCACCCAAATTTTACCTAAAATTTTGGCAGACAATAAGATAAGGGGCACAAGGTTTGCTTCTGTTTTACATACTTAGGCATTTAAACATTGGATGTTCTGATTACATGAAGATACTGTCTTTTTTTACTATATTCTTTCTTCTTCTCCTTTCAGTTTCTCCTGCTGCAGGGGATATTTCTGTCTCACAGGCTGCAAACCAATTATCTGATTTTACCGTGCTCCCTGATAATTATCAGGCGGCAATTCAAGCGGTTTATACTCTGGATTTTAAAATACCTAAAAATGATTTTCTGGAAATTGAATTCGGCGGTCTTGTATTCACCTTCCCCAGTGGATTTGATGTCTCCGGCGCCATGGCTGAATCCTTATCACATACCTCGGTTGTTTCTGATTATAAAATCAGATACACCCAAATAGATGGCCGCAACATAACTGTAACTTTTGACAGGACATTCTATTCTCCCAATGAAATCGATGACAGCCTGATAACGGTAACCTTAACATTAACCGGGATTGTCAATCCTTTTGTCTCAGGCAAATATCAAATTGTCGGTTTAGCATTTGGCGAAGGGGGAGTTGTTTTAGCCGGGCCGTCTCTGTCCGATGAGTTTGGCATCACACAGGGGCCGGTTATAGCTCTGGATGTTTTACCCTCCGGGGATTTGGAATTAGACGCCGGTGATGTCGTAACTTTTTCTGTTGTTGGGCGTGATTTGTATGGAAATGAAGTTGCTAATTTGGTTGTTGATTGGATGCTTGCTGATAGTTCCGAAAATATTGGAGAATTTGTCGGCTCATCGTTTAGAGCCATTACAGTCGGAGAGGGGAGAGTTAAAGCGGTTCTCAATACTATCTCCGGTATTTCCGGTTTGATAATAGTTACTCCGGGCTCATTGGCTAGACTGGATTTGGAAATAAGTGATAAACAAATTGTTGGCGCCCCGCTGTTATCTTCTTCGTATCTCAGATTATTCGATGGTTTTAACAATCCTAAAACCGATTATGATTTAAATACTAATCAAATTCATTTGATGATCGATAAAGGACAGCTTAATAATAGCATTATTAACAACCAGGGATTGCTTCAGAATGGGGTGATTGATCTATCTCAGGCCGATATTTCATACGAAGGATCATCAGCCATTACAAATATTTATGCTTCTTCTCCTGAAGGTATCAATTCAAATACTGTTACTGTACCATTTAGCGGTTATAACATACGGAATGTCCTTGATGCCAACGATAATCCGATCACAGCGGTATATACTGATCTTGCTACGGAAATAAACGTTGTGGTTGTCAACTATGGAACAATTGTCCCTTCATCCAATCCGGACATTACCTTATCATTTGAAAAAGGGACCGGAACGGTTAGCGGGAATTTTGCTCCATCTGCTAATGGTATTGTAGATACCATCAGTTTGATTCTACTTTCGGCTGAATCAACTCTTGAGAATGATATTCTAATAATAAATCTTGATGCTTTATTCTCTGTAGAATCGCAGATGTATCCAACAATTGATGCCGACAGCATACCGGTAGATATTCAGAGACCGGCGGAAACGATGTTAATCCCCGGATCATTTGCTCCCGACACGGTATATCCGGGAGAAGCATTTAATATTTCATTTCAAATACAAACTTCAGGATTGGTTCTTCTTGGCGATCAGGCTGATTTGAAAATTTCATTTAATTCTGAAAATGCAGATGATTATGTTGTCTTTCAGGGCAAGGTAAAGCCGGCAACAATTTCAGGTGATATTATCTCATTTCGCAATATAGCCGGAATAGCAGATACTGCGTCAGAATTGACTCCGGGCTGGTATCAGATTGTCATGGATTACTTTATGCTCTCCACAGAAAATGTAATTGTCTTAAATGAAATAGTTGATTCGGTATTGCTTCTTGGAGAAATAAAATTAGCCTATGCTCCCAATTCCCTTGGTCCGGGATCGGTATATGCCGCCGGTCCGGCATCATTTGGCTATACTATTAATCTCATTGGCGACTATGCCGTACCAGTTAAATTTGATAATTCAAACTTTACCGTTACCGGCAAGAATTTTACAGCTTCATCAAAACTCAAGATAGGCAATTTTCAGTTAAAACCGGGTGCAAATCTGGTGGAGACAGAGCCGATCATGATACCTCTTGATCAGGTTGGGGTTGAATTAAAATTAAGCACAAATTTCTCATTCTCAATTCCGGGGACGCAAACAGTTATTAGTTTCGAGAATGATTTTAACGGAGAGTCAATTAGGGTATCAGAGCCGCCCGATGCACAAATTATCGATCTTGAGATTGTTTCCCCCAACGCCCCGGCCGTAAATACTAATCAGCAATTTCAAGCGCGATGTTATCTGGCCAATTTGACCGAAAATATTATCGGTCCAATGAATCTCAGTTTTAGCAGTGACGGCGAGTCTGTTTTTGAATTAACTAAGACAATTGATCCTATAGATCCCAATGACACTATCGAGATATATTTTGATATCATTGCTGCAGCTAATGCTACCGATGCAGAAATATTCAGGGTTGAAATCAGTTCCCCGCATATTATTGTCAAACCGCCGGTGAACAATCTTGCCCTGGTTAAAATCGAAGCCCCGGCAGCTTTAAACCTTTCCCATACGCTTTCAAAGGTTGACCAGGGTTTAATAGATCAAAACCAGGCGTTTTCACTAAGAGTAAACTTAGAAAATGTGGGTGATGCGAGCGTATCTTCCGGAAGATATCTTCTTACAACCGGTGGGGTGGGTTTTGGATATAATGATAGCCTGACGGGAACTATAGCAACTGGCGATCCTCTTGAATTTGATTTTGTTTCACCTCTGTTTGATACAACTGTGACCTTTGAGTTTTTCTTAACATCAACCCCAAAAGATTTGAATATTGATGCTCCGGCTCAAATTAGTGATACATCTTTTTCATTCGAATTGACTGTGGAAAATATTGATGCCAATATAATTGCTTCCGCATCGCTGGTCGGCTCTAACCTGGTACAACCAGGAGGGGACAAGGAATTATTCCGGATGATTCTTAGAAACACCGGAAGTTCTTCCGCATCTATCGTTGGGATAACGGAATTCTCTTTAGCCTTGCGTTATGGGGATATCCCTTTGGATCCCGCGGAAGTTTTCAACCTGAGCCATTCTTATTTTACACTCAACGGAGCCTTCCTTGCCTCTGAATTATCGGGGGGGGATCGTATGTCGGCAGAATTTAATAATTTAACGATAGATCCTCAAAAGACATGTACTCTTCTTTTTGTAACAGAAATTTCATCACAACTTTCTCATACCTTTACGCTGGTTCTTGAAAGCGATGATATCGCCGTTGAATATGTTACCGGTCCAAATGAGGGTGTTGCGGTTTCTGTCTCAAGTTCTACCGGGGAACAACTCCTTTTATCACAGACATTTGTTACTAAAGGGATCGGTTTCCAAAAGTCATTTGTTATCAGAGATAATCCGGTTAATCCGTTTGAAACCACGGCTGAATTTACTTATGAACTCAATGAAGAATCACCCGTCGAATTCAGAGTCTTCACTCTGACGGGCGAAGAAGTCTATGCATGGGATATTCCTATTGGAGGCGAAGGTTCATCAATCGGCGAACATATGATTGAGTGGAACGGTGAAAACAATAAGGGACACCAGGTTCTTAATGGTGTTTATATTGTTATGATTACTGCTGTCAATTCCGGTGAACAGGCTCGACTGAAAGTAGCGGTAATAAAATGAAGCGGTTATTTTTAAATATATTTTTGGTTCTTTCTCTGGCAGGTTTGCTGCAGGCTGGTGATGCCGGTCGTGAATCTCAATTCTCGGTTGGTGTTGGCGCAAGGGCGCTGGGAATGGGAGGGGCGTTTACCGCTCTTGGTGATGATGCCTCAGCGGCTTTTTATAATCCCTCGGCCCTGCCGAATCTATCCTATCAGGAAGTCTCACTGATGCATATGACTCTCTTTGAAGGAACTATTTTTGATTATGCCGCCTGGGTTTTCCCCTCAAAAAACATGGGCGGAGTCGGTATTTCGTTTATGAGAATCGGCACCAACGATATTAACCGCAGAATTGGTTTTCAGGATGATGGCTTATTTGATTATTCCTACTCCCAGTTTCTTATCTCTTATGGACGCAATCTTCATCATGGTCTTGCTTTGGGAGGGAGTCTTAAGATATTAAATCAATCCCTTGATACTTATTCTGATTACGGTTTTGGATTTGATTTTAGTATTACCGCCCGCCTTAACTCTCAAATTTCTCTCGGTATTATGGCCAGGGATATTCTCCCGCCTACCCTGACGCTGATTGCAACCGAAGAATCA
>CAYPUP010000062.1:0-8949 GCA_964413795.1 uncultured Ignavibacteriales bacterium | reverse complement strand
ATATATGATTTTATCTATTACCGAATTCTTGGTTATTAGATTAAAATGTATTACTATGTTCTTTCTGTAAATGGAGGCTGATTGATCGAAGAGATAAAAGAGATTCCTGCTGATTATACCGAAGGTTCGATAATTGGCTCCATTCTTAAAATGGGTCTCCCGTCGATGTTCGGTTTTTTAGCCCAGCATATATATTCTATGGTTGACATGTATTGGGTTTCAAAACTTCCGGGTGAGGAATCCGGCGTGGCGGCAATCACTTTTTTTGCAAGCATCTTATGGCTCTTTTTCTCATTCAATCAATTGGTCGGACCCGGTTCGGTGGCGATTATCTCCAGAAGATATGGCGAAAAGGATTATGATGCTGCTGAGAAGGCTATCAAAGAGACTATTCTGCTAAAATTATTTTTCGGAGGAGTTTTCGGCGTTGTCGGCTTTTTCACTGTTGATAAAATGCTGATGGTGGTCGGAGCCGAAGGTGATGCATTGCGGCAAGGTATAGAATACGGCCGAATTATGTTTGTTGGGTTGGGGGTGATGTATGCGACATATTCAATCTTTACCGCCATGCGGGGTATTGCCAATCCCAAGATGGCTATGATTCTGATGATTAGTTCTAATCTTCTAAATTTAATTCTTGATCCGTTTTTCATTTTTGGCTGGTTTGGGTTTCCGGCTTTAGGTATTAGTGGTGCCGCATATGCATCAGTTTTTAGCTTTGCTCTGACACTACTTGTGGGAATCATTCTACTTTATGGCAACTATACCAATGTTAAACTAAATCTAAAGGGTAAAGAACCGGTCTCCATGATTGCTATGTGGAAAATTATTAAAATTGGGATTCCGTCCTGGTTAGGCAGCATGTCATTTTCCGGTTCACGATTGATTATTACTCCGTTGGTGGCAACTTTTGGTACTGCGGTAGTGGCGGCATATGGTGTAGCCGGACAGATTTTTGGATTTGGGATTATGCTTCTCGTTGGAATTGGGTTGGGCTTATCTTCACTAATCGGGCATAATCTCGGCGGGAAAAAATTTGAACGGGCGAAAAAAACAGCTGACCAATCCATATTGCTTGGCATCGGAATGATGATCATTTTCGGTTTGATAGTCTACTTCGGGGCTGACATTATTATGAAATTATTCTTTGATAATCCGGAAACTATTAAAATTGGAGTAGAAATTCTGCAGATTTTTGCCTTCAGCTTTCCATTTTTCGGTGCTTTTATAATGTTGGAAGAAATACACGCTGGTGTCGGGCTGAACACACCGGCTATGATTGTGAATATAGTTCATAGTTGGGGATTTCAGGTGCTGCCGATTATTATTCTTGTCCAGGTCTTTGGTTTTGGTCAGACGGCTATATGGTGGGCATTGGCGTGTGCAGGGATGATATCATCGATCGGTTTTTATATTTATTATCGCAGGGGAAGATGGCTTCAGCAAAAAGTCTAAAATTAGTTTTTTGTACTTTCTTCAATATCTTTATGTTCAAGATCATCTAAAGTCTCATCACCAAGAAGAATAGCCAACCAGCGGGTGTTGGGGTTGCTTTGCAGGGCAATTTTAAGAGTCATTGTCAGGGGGACGGATAGGAACATACCGATCGGCCCTAAAATAAATCCCCAAAAAACCAAAGAAATAAAAACAACCAGAGTCGATAACCCAAGGCCTTTGCCCATATAACGTGGTTCGATGAAATTACCGATTACAACGTTTACGGTAAGATAACCGATAGTAGTCAGCAGAGCTGATCCGAAACCAATTTGCAAATATGAAAGCATAATGGCCGGAATAGCGGCTATGATTGATCCTATATTGGGTACGAAATTCAGCATAAATGCAACCAGCCCCCAAAGAAGAGGGAAATCGACATCAAGTATTATTAGCCAAATTGTAATAATAATGCCTGTCGCCAGGCTGGCTATAGTTTTGATTGCCATATATTTTTTAACTTTGGAGACAAACTTATTAATATAGTATGAAGTAGAATCATAATTTCCGAAAGCTGCTTTAATTTTTGAGGGCATGCTGGAGGCTTCAAGTAGAACAAATATTATAGTTAATATAATTAAGAAGCCATTAGTCAATATGCCCCCCATCCCGGCCAATACATTTTTAACCAGCCCAAAAATAGCGCTGATATTTAAATATTCGGAAATCATTTCCTCTGAAATGGTAATTCCCCTGTTGGACATCCATTGCTGAAGATTATCAATTGTAATTTGGAGTCTGGCCTGATAATGTGGAATTTTATCGGTAAAATCGTTGATAGATGTTCCTATTACTATCGCAATCAGTGAACCAATCACAGCAATTCCTAAGATTACAACGATGAACGCCAGCCATGTGGGAAAACCTTTTCTTTGTAAAAATATGAGTGGGGGAGAACATATTATGGCGATAAAGGCAGCCAGCAGAAAAGGTACAATAAGAGATTGGGCGGCATTCATACCTGCAGCAATAATTACCAGGGCTGCACCAATAATAATAATCTTGGAGGCTCTGGTTTTGGTAAAATCAGTATTCATTATAGTATTTATCGTACTTTAATAGCTTTTCGTTAATGCGTCTCATAGCTGATCTGGAAGTAAGTTATGATATTGAAAGACGTTTGAAAAGGATAATTATATAATTAGTAGTCCAAAAAGTTACTTGCGTGCGGATATTTTTTGATTAAATTTCAAACCTTGTAAAGCTAACTCTGTTAGTTGCCGGAGTGGTGGAATTGGTAGACACCAGGGACTTAAAATCCCTTGGGTCGTAAGGCCCGTGCCGGTTCGAGTCCGGCCTTCGGCATTTTTAAGAGAGGGCATTTTTTATTGAGGTATGAAAAACCTCAACTTATCTATCAAATTATATAAGATTTTTTCTAACTTATCAGCTATCTGATTGTAATATAATTAACAGGAATATTTAATACCTGGAGTTATTTCATGTTTTGGTGGACCGCCACGCATGACATTCCATAATACCTCAGCAAACGGATTTGCTGAGTCCTTGACGGCCGTTTGATTAAAACGGCCGTTTTTTATTATAATTCACTTGAATAACCTGTAAAGAATATTATATTTGCTTGCTTTAAGAAAATGGCCAATGGTATTATGCCATAGAAGTAATGATATTACAATCAAGCCACCGTAGCTCAGTTGGTAGAGCAACTGATTCGTAATCAGTAGGTCAGCGGTTCGATTCCGCTTGGTGGCTTTAGCTTTTTGTCAAAATAATCCCTGAATTTCCTTAATCATTTATTACAAGTATAATCCGTTACTTTTTCCCTAATTAACCTTGAGTTTCGATAATGAATATGTTATTATATATAATGGATTATGTTAGAGTTAATGGTACACTATGCTTGTTAATTAATATTATTTTATAACGAGGTAAACAATGCTGATTGATCAGAATCACAAGGTTCAGACCGATAAGTGGAAAATAGCCCCCCACGTGGTGAAGCTAAAATCTTCGATTATCCGTGATATTCTGAAAATATCATCCCAACCTGGCGTTATTTCCTTTGCCGGTGGACTTCCAGCTCCGGAACTTTTTCCACTTGATGATATGAAATGGGCGATGGGAAAAGTGATTGATACTTATGGTCCTGCAGCAATTCAGTATTCTGTTTCAAGAGGTTTAAATGAATTGCGGGAACTTTTAGCACAAAGAGCAACTAAACGCGGAACTCCAAGCGAGGCAGATAATATTCAAATAACAGCCGGCGGTCAGCAGGGATTGGAACTCGTTGCGAGGGCATTTATTGACCGCGGTGATTATATACTAACCGAACTTCCAACGTATGTTGGAGCTATTCAGGCCTTTGATTATTATCAAGCCCGCTATGTTCCTGTTGAAATGGATGAAGAGGGGATGCTAATCGAGCAGGTCAAAGAAAAGATTGAAAAATACCACCCGAAACTTATTTATACCGTATCTAATTTCCAGAACCCGACCGGAATTACCATGTCTTTCGAAAGACGCCAACAGCTTATTGAATTAGCTATAAATTATAATATCCCGATTATCGATGACAACCCTTATGGGGATATTCGTTTTTCAGGGGAACATCTGCCTACTCTTAAGTCTATTGGTGGTGATGTTGTCGTGGCATTGAGGACTTTTTCGAAAGTTTTGGCTCCCGGTTTGAGGATCGGTTGGATGAACGGCCCAAAAAACATTATGCATTATTTTGAAAAAGTAAAACAATGTACCGATTTACACACCAATACTCTTTGCCAATATCTAATTTATGAATATGTTAAAGCCGGCAAGCTGGAACCGCATATAGAAATACTTAAGAAGGATTATAGAGCCAAACGTGATACAATGCTAAAGGCACTTCAGGAAACTTTCCCGTCAGAGATAAAATGGACCAAACCAAATGGTGGTCTATTTCTGTGGGTTACTCTTCCAATTCATATGTCAGCGAAAGACCTCCTTCCTAAAGCTATAGAAAAAAAGGTAGCTTATGTTTATGGTTCCCCATTCCATCCGAATGGCGGGGGAGAGAATACCATGAGGCTAAATTTCTCAAATGCCACCCATGAAGGAATTGTGGAAGGCATCACAAGATTGGCTGGTTTATTCAAAGCTAATATGTAGCTTCAATACTAATTATGATTTATAAAAGCCGTCGGTTTTGGCGGCTTTTTTAATAAATCTAAGTCCCGATGGAACTTTTTAGTTGTTATTTGAGGGATAATTTTGTTTTTAGTTTTATGCAAATTAAATATTCAAAATACCATGCTTTGGGCAATGATTTTGTTATCATTTATAAGCCTATATCCAAAATTAAGAAAGAAGATTTTCCTGTCTTCACACGCAACCTGTGTCATCGCCAGACCGGGGTTGGAGCTGATGGCGTGATTTATGTTTCCGACAGTAAAACAGATGATGCCAAACTTGACCTTTACAATGCTGATGGAAGCTGGGCGGAAAAATCGGGAAATGGATTGCGAATTACCGCTTATCATTGCTTCTTAAAAAACAAAAAGAAAATGAAATTTATATTTGAAATGGCAGGGGAACATATCAAGGCTGTCATACTGGACGAAAACGAAAAATGTTGTAATGTCAAAACCGAATTAGGGATGCCGTTTTTTGAGACAAAAAAAGTGCCGATAAAAAGCCAGCAGGAGTATATGATTCAATCTGAACTGCTAATCGGAGGGGAAAAATTTCCGGTTACATGCCTCAACATTGGAAATCCTCACACCGTGCTGTTTGTGGAGAATTTTGATTTCGATTGGAAGACTCTCGGAGGGGAAATCGAGCACCTTCAGGTATTTCCGGAAAGAACTAATGTGGAATTTGTTAAAATCGTAAGTAGGAAAAAATTGATTGTAGCCGATTGGGAGAGGGGAGCGGGCGCCACTGGCTCATCAGGAACAGGCGCGGCAGCAGCCGTTTGTGCAGGGGTTATGTCGGCCCACGCTGATCGAAAATGCGAAGTGAAATTTAAAACCGGCTCTTTATTTATTGATTGGGATGAAATCACCAATATAGTAAAACTAACCGGCCCGGTTGTTAAAATCTGTGACGGAATCTATTACTACTGATGTTTACTTACAAAGAAGTACAAAAGCTTAACAAAAAAGGGAATGTGATCCCTTTATTTGAGAAGATTCCGGCTGATCTTGATACTCCTGTCGGGGCATATATCAAATTAGCTTCTCACCATAAAAATTCATTTTTACTGGAATCAATCGAAGGCGGCGAAAAGCTTGCCCGATATTCTTTTATTGGTTTTGATCCTTTTTTGAATATTCAGGGTGAAAGTGACCATGTGGTTTTATCCAATGAGAAGGTAAAAAAAAGAATTGACAGCAACCCGGTTGAGTTTGTCCAGCAATTATTTGATTTTTATAAGCCGGTCAGGGTTGAGGGACTTCCCCGGTTTACCGGAGGAGGAGTAGGCTATTTTGCGTATGATACTATTCGCTGGATCGAGGATATCCCTGATGGCAATTCTGACGATCTGAATATTCCATCGATGTATATTAGTCTGTATAGAAATATTATTGTCTTTGATCATCTCAAGCAGGAGATTCTGGTAATTTCAAATATCCTACATGAATTCGGAGAAAAGGGATTAAAGAATAAATACGATGATGCAGCACGATCCATTATTAAAAATGTAAAAACCCTTCAGACCAAAACAATTAAAGACAAACCGGAAAAAATACCAAAATCAGATATTAAGGCTGATTATTCTCAAAAAGAATATGAAGCCATGGTTCGCAGGGCCAAAAAGTATATTAAAGAAGGGGATATCTTTCAAGTTGTTTTGTCTCAGAGATGGCAGATCAAATCAAAGCTGTCCTCGTTAACCTGCTATCGCAGATTACGGCGTCTTAACCCTTCGCCATATATGTTTTTACTTAATTTTGGCAACACTGCTATTGTTGGCTCGTCGCCTGAGATGCTGGTGCGAGTGGAAGGTAAATCTGTCGAAACCAGACCGATAGCTGGAACCCGTCCACGAGGGAAAAATGAAATAGATGACTTGAAATTAATTGATGATCTCAAAAAAGATAAAAAAGAACTGGCTGAGCATACTATGCTTCTTGATTTAGGCCGTAATGATCTGGGTCGGGTCTGCAAACCGGGAACAGTGACTGTGGCCGATCAAATGATAATTGAAAAATATTCCCATGTCATTCATCTGGTCAGTTCGGTTAAAGGGGTTATTGAAAAGAATGTCAGTCCTATCGAAAGTTTCTTCTCCTGTTTTCCGGCCGGGACGGTTTCGGGAGCGCCAAAAATCAGAGCCATGGAAATTATTGATGAACTGGAAAAATTAAAACGTGGCGTATATGCCGGAGCAGTCGCTTATCTGGATTTCTGGGGAAATCTTGATTCATGTATTGCGATAAGAACTTTAGTCAAAAATAATGATACAATTTATATTCAGGCCGGAGCCGGGATTGTAGCTGATTCCAAACCAGCTAAAGAATTCAAAGAGACTGAAGATAAAGCGAAAGTATTGATTAAGGCCGTTACCGGAGAAGACTGAGTCATACTATGATTCTACTATTAGACAATTACGATTCATTTACATATAACTTATACCAGTATCTCGCTGAATTGGGGGGAGATATAGAAGTTTACCGCAATGATGTTATTACAGTTGATGAAATCATAAAAAAAGAGCCTTCGGCACTGGTTTTGTCACCGGGTCCGGGACGTCCTGAAAATGCCGGTATAATGAATGAATTGGTAAAAAATGCTTCCGGTAAGATACCAATTCTTGGCGTCTGTCTGGGGCATCAGGCTATCGCTCAGGTTTATGGAGGGAAGATAGGCTACGCTCCAACATTGATGCATGGCAAGACTTCTGAGGTAGTGCATGACAAGTCAACTCTCTTTAAGAATATCCCCTCGCCATTTACCGCAACGCGCTATCACTCATTGGTAGTGGAGCCGAAATCTTTACCGCAAGATTTTAAAGTCACTGCTCAAACCACTGATGGTGTCATTATGGCTATTCAGCATAAGAAACACCCTTTATACGGTTTGCAATTTCATCCCGAATCGATAATGACCAATTATGGGAAAGCAATTTTGAAAAACTTTCTGGAGACCTTGTCTTGATAAAAGAAGCTATAAAGAAAATATTAGCCGGTGATAATCTCTCAATCAATGAAGCCTCGCAGGTTATGGATACTATAATGTCAGGGGAAGCTACTCCGGCTCAAATTGCCGGATTTATAATTGCCTTAAAGCAAAAAGGGGAAAAGGCTGAAGAAGTGGCTGGGATGGTGCAGTCGATGCGTTCCCATTCCCTCAAAATAAAATTGGTTGATAAGAATGCTGTTGATGTGGTCGGAACCGGCGGAGATGGTGCCCATACTTTTAATATTTCCACGGCCTCAGCATTAGTAGCTGCAGCATCCGGAGTTACAGTTGCCAAGCATGGCAATCGTTCGGTGAGTTCCAAATGCGGTTCGGCCGATCTGCTTGAAAAGGCTGGTGGTAATATTGATCCCGGTTCTGAAAAAGTTGCGGAAAATATAAACAACCTTAAGTTCGGGTTTATGTTTGCTCCCCGATTTCATCCGGCCATGAAATATGCTGCCGGACCACGAAAAGAACTTGGTGTAAGTACCGTTTTTAATATTCTTGGTCCTATGACCAACCCCGCCGGGGTAAAAAAACAACTGACTGGTGTTTACATCAAAGAACTAATGCCTCTGGTAGCCGAAGTTCTCAATATAACCGGCTCGGAACATATTATAATCTGTCATTCCCGTGACGGGTTGGATGAATTCTCGATATCAGCCCCAACTGATTATATCGAAATTAAAAATGGTAAGCAGACTTTAAATACTTTATATCCAGAAGACATGGGCATGAAAATTCATTCCGACAATGCCATCATTGGAGGAGATGCTCAATATAATTTAACTATTCTTCAGGATGTATTGGAAGGGATTAAATCCCCATACCGTGATGCAACTCTTCTGAATGCAGCCGGATTAATTTATTTAGCCGGCAAAGCGGATACTATTGCCGATGGCATGTCAGTAGCTATTGAAGCTCTTGACAGCGGAACGGCCAAAGAACTTCTGAATAAATGGGTGAAAGCCTCAAACTCTTAAACAATCGTAGGATCTGTGCACGAAGGACCTGATGGCAGCTATAGTTACCCGGATTTGGAAACATCCCGCATAGTTAAGGCTGTAAAAAATTATATTAACATACTGAAACTATTTTCAAAAAATGTCCGGTGGTATCTGGCCGGTTCTTTTTTGATGGGGATCAATTTCCAGGTTTTTTTGCTTCTTTTGAACTTATATCTCAAAGATGCCGGATTTCTGGAGAGTGAAATCGGATTGGTTGGCTCGTTTAGGGCAGTGGGAATGACCATGATTGCCATTCCGGCGGCAATAATATTGAGCCGTTTAAAATTAAAACCGATCCTGATTCTCAGTGTGACCTTTTTTGCCTTTT
>CAYPUP010000061.1:0-8996 GCA_964413795.1 uncultured Ignavibacteriales bacterium | reverse complement strand
AGTTATATGCCATGTTCGGCGGATTACGCGGAGCGGCGGAATATGAAAAGCTAATAGGAATAGGCGGGGCAGGGAAACGGGGAATGTTAGCCCAGTCGGTTTCACATATTTATATTATCATCCTGATCATAATTGGCAATATTGTCTATTTCGTAAACCGCAGAAAAAGATTGGGGGGGAACTGATGGACTGGGGTACAATTTTAGCCGGACTGCTTACTTTAGCGATCCTCAGTTTTCTCTATCGGGATAATCCGATCTATAAAATGGCAGAGTCATTGCTGATTGGGGTTTCAATCGGGTATTTTCTGGTAATCACCTGGACCAAAACCGTTATGGATTTGCTGGTCGATCCGCTTTTTTATGATGCCAAATGGCCACTGGTCATCCCGATGGCATTGGGAATCATGATGTTTGGCAGATTTCATAAAAAGACATCATCCCTTTCAAGAATCCCCATTGCTGTTTTGATTGGTTCCGGAGCCGGGGTTGCTATTCCGGCGATGCTTGATGCTCGCATTCTTAAACAGGTATCGGCCACAATAGCTCCTTTATTGACAGAGACAGGAATGCCGGATATATCTGTAATTGTTGTATTGATTGGCGTGCTTACCACTCTTTCCTATTTTTATTTCAGTCGAGAACACAAAGGAGCTCTTGGGGTCTCGGCAAAAATTGGGACATACTTTTTGATGGCCTTTTTTGGAACTACCTTTGGTTATACCGTCATGTCGCGGATGTCAACCTTCATTGGCCGCATGGAATTTCTTCTTTCTGATTTCCTTAAGCTCACTCAGTAGCAGAAGGGGTGGAGTTTATGAAATGCCCCAAATGCAAATCATCGATGATCGAGCAGAAAAGATCATTTCACAAACAACGTAAATGGGTTTGCCCCAAATGTAAATTCGTAAGATTCCAGCAGTTAAAAGATGGTAAGTAATTTGTGATGGTGTCATTTAATAATGCATTTTATATTTCAATAAATCATGAGAAATGTATATGCTTACAATCCTGAAAATGTTTTATAATTGATTTAATAATATCAAATAATTTTAAATATTAGAAAGTACTTTATAAAATATTTTAATAATCTGGAGAACCCTGTTGGAAATAAGAATTGGGACATCGGGATACAGTTTTGAGGACTGGCGGGGGAATTTCTATCCTAAGGGGATTGATAAGGGGCAGATGCTCGATTATTATATAAAGCATTTTCCAACCGTTGAAATAAATTCAACATACTATCGCATTCCCAGTCAGGCAGCGATGAATACTATTGCCAAAAAAGCTCCCGATGGGTTTGATTTTATTATAAAAGTACCGCAATCATTTACTCACCAGCGGGATAATCTCGAAAGCGATCTGGCAAAATTCTCCGAGGCTATAAAGCCAATAGAAGAGACAGGCAAGCTATCAGGACTATTAGCCCAGTTTCCCTATTCATTTAAATTTAATCAGAATACCCTCGATTATGTCAGTATGATCAATGAAATTTTTTCCCCTCGCAAATTATTCGTTGAATTTCGCCACAATAGCTGGGTAAATAGAAATATGTATGATCGCCTTCGAAATGAAAATATTGGTTATGTCTGTGTTGATGAACCTCCATTAAAAGGCCTTCTCAACCCGGACTGCTTTGCCACTACCGACACCGCTTATATCCGACTGCACGGTCGTAATGCCAGAGAATGGTGGAATGGGGGAGCGTTACGATACGACTATAACTACTCTAATGATGAACTGGAAGAATGGAGATTAAAACTTAAAAAATTAGAAGAGAAGAAAAAGGTTAACAAAGTTTATATGTTTTTTAATAACTGCCATGCCGGCCATGCCGTTGCCAATGCTCTCGGTATGAGCCAGATGATAAATGTGTGATTTTATTATTCGTATTTTATAAACTCTTTTAGTTGACGTTGTTGAAACTACCATTTATAAAACACATTGAATTGTGAATAATGGAGAATAATGAAGCTTAAATTAGAAAATATCCGCAAAGAATTTGATAAAAAAGTTGCAGTTGACAATCTTTCTCTGGAAGTACCGGAAGGTCTGATTTGCGGTATAATCGGCCCCAATGGAGCCGGTAAAACAACCACGATCAGAATGATAATGAACATCACTATGCCCGATTCCGGCCAGGTTTTGATCGATGGAGCTCCGCCTAAACGAGATTTCAAAAACCGGGTTGGTTATCTCCCTGAAGAACGCGGACTCTATAAGAAAATGACTCTTAAAGAGATCATTACCTATATGGCCGAATTAAAGGGTTGTAAGTTCAAAAATATCTCCGAAAAAGCAGATCCGTGGCTGGAGAAATTAGATCTTATTGATTATAAAAATAGAAAAGTTGAAGAACTCTCCAAAGGGATGCAGCAAAAGCTTCAGTTTATAACTACAATTCTCCATGAACCGGAAATGATTATTCTGGATGAAATATTTTCAGGCCTCGATCCATTAAATATGGAGAAAATAAAAAATATAATTTTGGATCTTAAAAGGTCAGGCAAAACCATCCTATTTTCAACCCATGTCATGGAGCAGGCGGAGAAACTCTGCGATCATATCTGTATGATCTCAAGCGGAAAAAAGGTCATCGATGGGCGGTTATCCGATGTAAAAGCGAAATTCGGGAAAAACTGTATTCAGGTTGAAATGGAAGGTGACGGAGCTTTTATGTCATCTCTTCCGGGAGTAAAAAGCATTTCGGAATTTAATAATTATATTGAACTAAATTTAGAGAGCGATACCAACACTGATAACATATTAAAATCCATATATGATAAAGTATCGATTAAACGATTCGAAATTGTTGAACCCTCGCTTTATGACATTTTTATCGACATGGCTAAGATAGATCCGGCACAGTATGATCAGTTGAAGGGGGGAGATAATGTCTAAATTCTGGGTTATCTTCAAAAGAGAATATGCGCAGGTAGTAAAGAAAAAATCTTTTATAATCGGCATCATTTTAACACCGGTATTAATGGCAGCGTTTTCGATCATACCAGCCATGCTGGCCAGTAAAAAATCATCTGAAACAGAATTGATGGCTATTATCGATCGAAGCCAATATGATATCGGAGATAAATTCACCGCCGATCTGGCCGAATACAAATTGGATGATGATACCACTTATTATTACCGGGTCATTGAGAATGTCAAAATCCCGGATGGCGATGAAAATAGGTTCAAGACTGTGTACGATTCCCTGGTTGAACAAATAAACAATAAATCTTTAAAATACTTTTTAGTTGTCGGAGCTGATGCTCATCTCAATGACACCAGTTCGTTTGTCGTTACCAACTCAGACAATTTCAGGTCTCTCAACAGGTTTGAATACCGCCTGTCTCAGATCTTATCTACAATCAGGTTAGATGAGTCCAATGTAAACCTTGAAGTGGATTCGATCTTAGCTTTGACTCGCCAACTTGACCTTCCCACAAGAGATGCCAAAGGGGAGTCGATTCCATTTGAAATAAAATACTTCAGCGCCATAATATTCATCGGGATAATGTTTGGAATGATTTTCGGATATGGTCAGTTAGTTATGCGCTCAGTGATCGAAGAGAAAAATTCCCGCATTATGGAAGTCTTGATTTCATCTGTTAGCCCGTTCCAGCTTATGATGGGAAAAGTTTTGGGATTGGGAGCAGCGACATTCACCCAAGTCTTTATCTTGGTCATATTGGGAGCTGGTATTTACAGCATGAAAGGGGCTTTCGATATTAACCCCTCAATTGACAGAATTCTCTTTAACCCGGTTATTATCATTTTCTTTATCCTGTTTATGATATCAGGCTATCTTTTATTTTCGACACTGTTCGCCCTGATCGGATCAATTGTCAACAACGAGAAAGAAGCCCAGAGTTTTATATTCCCGATTACGATGATGATGGTTCTTCCTTTTATGGTTGGAATATATGTCATCCAGGAGCCAAATTCGACTTTCTCAGTTGTCATTTCCATGATACCTTTCTTAGTGCCTTCAATGATGATGATGCGGGTTATTTTCCTTGCACCGACACTATCGGATTATTCCCTATTTCATAGTATAATAGGGGAAGCTGCCATTGGATTTATAATTGTCTGTCTATCTGTTGTCGGAATGATTTGGCTGACAAGCAAAATATTTCGTATTGGGATTTTAATGTACGGCAAAAGGCCGACCCTTCCGGAAATCATTAAATGGATTAAATATTAGGATGGCTTTATTATGAGATTGGTCCAAAGAGAAAAACTCCCCTCGGTTTTATTGATGCTGGCAGCATTTATATTTTTTTCGGCTAATACAATCTATTTTCTCGAAGCAGACGATGCCGCCCATCAGGCAGGATTCCGCAACCGTTGTGAATTTAATTTCGAACATGTTAAAAAGGGGCCTTATCTCAATTTAAAATCGGCGATTCTGGTCAACTATGAAAACGGCGAGGTAATCTATGATAAAAATGCCGATGAGGTCAGGCCGATTGCGTCTATTACAAAACTTGTTTTAGCCATGGTGCTTTTGGACAATGGTATCGATTTGAATAAGAATACGGAAAAGATTACAAAACAGGACGCTTACCAGTCATCCCGCTCAAGATTAAAAGTCGGATTCGAAATGACTTTGTATGATCTTCTGCATGCGGCTTTGTTGAATTCTGATAATCGTGCTGCTCGTGCTTTGGCCAGAGCAGCATCCGGTTCACAGGAGGAGTTTGTCAGGAAAATGAATCTTAAAGTAAAAAAACTTGGTTTGGAAAAGACTGAATTTCGTGACCCCACTGGTCTTGATTCCAGAAATGTTTCCACTGCTCATGAAGTTGCAAAGATTTTGCATTATGCCTACCAATATAATTTAATTGCAGAAATTACATCCAAAAAAAACTATCGGGTAAAAATCCTGAACCGCAAAAATACATATTGCCAAATGGCTAATACCAATTTAATTATTCAGTCCAAATATAAAGTCCTGGGCGGCAAGACCGGCTATATTAAAGCGTCGGATTTTTGCCTTACGACCCTGGTAAAAAACAGTAAAGGGGAGATGCTGACTCTGGTTGTTCTTGGCGTTCCGGGTGACAAACTTCGCTTCAAAGAAGCCCGCAAACTTATTGATTGGGGTTTTAAAAATATATCCTGATGAGTTTTGATCTTGTTGTAATAATTAATATTTAAGTGGTAATACCACTAAATCGTTTGTGAAAATCTGCTTGTCATCTTATAATATAATTCAATATGAAATCAAAACCTGACATCATAGTAATTGGAGCCGGTTATGTCGGGCTTGCCTCGGCAGTATTCATGGCATCCAAAGGATATAATGTAGCAGTAACAGATAAAAATCAAGAGACCGTATCCCAACTAAAAAAAGGGATACTTCATTTTCGAGAACCGTTATTGGCTAATAAACTAAAAACTGTAATAAGCTCAAAAAAACTATCAGTATCTTTGCCTGAAAAAGAATTGTATCAACAAGCAGATATTATATTTATTGCTATCGATTCGGCTGATCAGTTGTCATGGAAGATGAAACTGGGAAGTTTCAGAAAGATTGCACAGTGGGTAGGTGAAATAAAATATGTAAAACCGCCCCTTATTATCCTTAAATCAACCAACATAATCGGCTTTTCGGAACAGTTTCGTAAATTACTGGATAAGACACTATATGGGAAGGATATCAAGTTAATTGTAAATCCTGAGTTTTTACGCGAGGGGTATGCTTTTGAAGATACTGCCAAGCCCTGGCGGATTATTGTCGGTGCAGATAAAATTAGCGATGCTAAACCTATGCTTGATATTTATCAAAATATTTATTCTTCAAAAACTCCAATTATAAAAACCGATTGCAAATCAGCCGAGTTGATTAAGCTGGCCTCTAATGTTTATCTGGCCCACCGTCTGGCTTTTATTCACGAGATAGCCGATTTTGCCCGATTGGAAAAACTGGATATTGAATCAATAATTAAAGGAATCGGGCTGGATAAAAGGATCGGATTGGATTATTTCAACCCTGGTTTGGGATTCGGGGGATCATGCCTTCCAAAAGATTGTATTCTGATTAACTCCAGTGAAAGTACACATCGTTTTACTTTTGAGTCCGCTGTCAGCGCCATGACCGTTAATGAGAAAATTATAGAATACTTATGCGAAAATATTAAAAAGGCAATAGGGACCCTTAGAGGGAAGAAGATTACAATTTTAGGAGCTGCTTTCAAGGCTGATATTGATGATACCCGCGGTTCAAGGGCGATTAAACTGGCTCATACATTGCAAAAAAAAGGAACTAAAGTTGTTGTTTATGATCCATACCTTGGAAATGACGATAAATCTACTTATGGGAAACTGACAATAGAATCTGATCTTAATAAAGCTATTAAGGACTCATCAGTTATCATAATCGGAACACCTCATAAGAAATTTATTTCTCTTAAGCCCAATATGTTTGCTAATAAAGTAAAGCTTAAACTTGTTGTGGATTATTTTGGACTGCTCAATAAATCGAAATGGGAGAAGCAAGGCTTCAGATTTATTTAAAGGATTATGATGTCAAAAAGAATACTTGTTACAGGATCCTCTGGAATGGTAGGAACCGCTCTTACGCAGGAATTGATAAAGGAAAAATATGATGTCATTCCTTTGGATATTAAGCATACCTACTGGGACAGGCAGATTGATAGCAAAATAATTTTACACGACCTCCGCAAACCAATCAATAATAAGACATTAAAGAATAAACCGGATATGATTATCCATCTTGCAGCCAATGCCCGGGTACATGATCTGGTGGTTAAGCCGCAATTGGCTCATGATAATTATCTTATGACTTTTAACCTTCTTGAATATGCCCGACAAAACAATGTTAAGGAGTTTGTCTTTTCATCGTCCAGAGAAGTATATGGCGAATCAAAACCGGGGGAGAGGCGCCGGGAAACATCAACCCATGTAACAAAAATCAAATCCCCGTACACCGCTTCCAAGTTCGGTTCAGAAGCTCTGATCCATTCGTATAGTGAATGCTATGGAATAAATCCGGTAATTGTTCGGTTATCTAATGTTTATGGCCGCTATGATGTCTCCGAGCGGGTGATTCCATTATTTATCTATTATGCTATAAGAAACAGGAATATTTCAATCTTTGGAAAAGAGAAGAAACTCGATTTCACCTATATTGATGATTGTGTTGATGGAATCATAAGAGTTGTAAAACTTTTTCGTAAAGCATCTGGCCACACATTTAATCTTTCAAGAGGACGCGGGGAGAGGCTTTTCGACCTGGCTCAAATGATAGTTAAATCCATAAACTCTAAATCCAAAATTTCATCGACAAATAAAAGAGTTGGAGAAATTACATCTTATACCGGCGATATCTCATTAGCCCGCAAAATATTGGGTTTTAATCCTAAAGTATTACTTAATGATGGTTTAATTGCCAATATTGACTGGTATATTGAGGCAATGAAAGAACGTAGGGTTTATGAGTGTCAGCGCAGAAATCTAATGAAACGCGGATGGGCATAATTCTCTAATACACTCCTATTTCGAAAAGATATTATATTTTACGATGCACCAGATGGCCTTGGCACCATCTTTCCAGCCTATTTTTTTACCCTCTTCATAAGTACGCCCATAATATGATATCCCCATTTCATAGATCCGTACCCGCATCCGGGCTATTTTGGCTGTTATTTCCGGTTCAAAACCAAAACGATTCTCTTTTATGTCAATAGATTGGATAATTTCCCGACGAAAGACCTTATAGCAAGTCTCCATATCAGTTAAATTGATATTAGTAAACATATTGGACATCAAAGTCAAGAATCTATTGCCCACATAATGCCAGAAATAAACCACGCGATGTGGGCCGCCACCCATAAACCGGGAGCCATAGACAACATCGGCTTTACCTGATACAATCGGCTCAATTAAGGCTGGATATTCATTTGGGTCATACTCAAGGTCTGCATCCTGAATTAGGACAATATCACCGGTAGCCTGAGCAAAACCGGTCTTCAGAGCAAAACCTTTACCAAAATTTTTATACTGATAAATTATTTTTGAAACCTGATTTTCGAGTTTTTCTTTAAGAAAATCACGGGTACCATCGGTAGAATAGTCATCGATTAAAATTATCTCTTTGTCATCAACTGGAGAGGCTTTGACTCTTTTAACAATTTCCTCGATAGTGTAGAGCTCATTATATACCGGTATTACTATAGTTAGTTTCATTTATTCCCCAAATAACGTCCCATAAGATATATTATGTTAACTATTAAAATTGGAATCAATTGGATTGGAGTAGTAATCATCATATTAATATAGTATCTTATATCACTCATAATTGAAGATTAACTAAATTTACTTTAATTATCAATGTAATTCATTAATGTTATCAAAGTCTTATCTAACTACTATATTAAGTATCCGGCCTTTGACAAAGATTATCTTCACAATCTT
The DNA here is from genome assembly GCA_964413795.1 of uncultured Ignavibacteriales bacterium. Lineage (GTDB taxonomy): Bacteria > Zixibacteria > MSB-5A5 > GN15 > FEB-12 > DAOWMZ01. The sequence continues at coordinate 558 of CAYPUP010000061.1, read as the reverse complement.
CTTGTCTTTGGTGTAATATTTAATTTTATCGCTTAGAAAAGCCTGTTTTTCAACCTGATCCTGGTTGGTTTCAGCCTGAATCGTAATAGTATCTCTGAGTTTGCCATTGATTTGAACCGCAATTTCAACTGTTTCACCAACAATAGCATCAGGATCAAAAATCGGCCAACTCGAACGAAACACAGAGTCTTTGAAGCCGGCCTTTTGCCACATTTCCTCAGCCAAATGCGGTATCATCGGGGCTATTAGCTGAATTATTTTTAAGACCAGATAGTCATTTAATTGAGTGTTTTCGATATTGTCAGGTTCATAATCACGTATCAGTTCCATCAAAGCAGCAATTGAAGTATTAAATTGCAGACGTGGAAAATCATCGGTAACCCGTTTAATTGTCTGGTTTAGTTTAATATACAGTGACTTTTCATATTCTGATAATTCTGACGACTTAAAGTAATACTTTAAGTCGGGATTGGTGTTGCGATAATAGTCAATAATGGGAACCAGTTTATTCATTACAAATTTTTCACTTCCCACAATGGCGGCATTGGACCAATCAAC